>JAMCWI010000169.1:1565-7885 GCA_023481335.1 Bacillota bacterium
TGTGTAACAGCTGGTAAACGAGCGCCGGCAAATGAAGTTGCTGGCTGTCTCCCTTCCGGGCGCCTGTTATGATGAGGCCGGTTATATCAAGTATTACGCCAGACGCGGGCGCCGAGCGATATAAGTTTTTCTTCCAGCCGGTGGTAGCCGCGGTCTATAAAGTGAGCATTTCCTATTTCCGTCTCCCCGGCCGCCATCAGGCCGGCCACCAGCAGGGCCGCGCCGGCCCTCAGGTCGGTAGCCTTTACCTGGGCGCCGTACAAGCCGGGAACCCCCTCGATAACAGCCATCCTGCCCTCGACTTTAATCCGGCCGCCCATGCGCTTTAACTCGTCGGCGATCATAAAACGGTTTTCAAATATGTTTTCCACTATTACGCTGGTACCGGGCACCGTGGTCAGGAGCGCCATTACCTGCGACTGCATGTCCGTCGGAAACCCGGGATAGGGCATAGTCTTTACGTCGATCGATCGCAGGGGATTATCCACGCTGACACGCAGGCTGTCCCCCTCTTCCCTGACTACGGCCCCGGCCTCGCGAAGCTTGGCGCTTAAAGGCTCAAGGTGCAGTGGAATAACGTTCTCCACGGTAACGTCTCCCCCTGTGGCCGCAGCCGCCACCATAAATGTGCCCGCTTCGATCCGGTCCGGAATTATTGCGTATCTCCCGCCGCCTTTTAGTTCCGTCACGCCGTCAATTTTTATGACGTCCGTCCCGGCGCCGCGCACCCTGGCTCCCATGGCGTTTAAAAAATTGGCCAGGTCAACAACTTCCGGCTCTTTGGCCACGTTCTCTATAAGAGTCTGCCCTTCAGCCAGGGAGGCAGCCATCATGATGTTTTCCGTGGCGCCGACGCTGGGAAAGTCCAGGTAAATCCTGGCTCCCGTAAGCCGGCCGTCTGTGCGCCCGCGCACGCTGCCGTGGTCGAGCAAAAGAGTGGCGCCCAGCCCGGCCAACCCTTTAAAATGAAGGTCCATCGGGCGAACCCCGATATTGCAGCCCCCCGGCAGGGAAACGCGTACATCCCCGAACCTGGTCAGCATGGGTCCCAAAAGGAGGTTTGAAGCTCTCAACTTTTTTACCATATGGTACGGCGCCTCGGCCTCCGCCGCGCTGGCGGGAGGCTTGACCCTCAGCACTTCAGGTTCTTCCCAGACCGTTGCAGCGCCCAGGCTGTTGATAATCCCGGACATCACCTGCACGTCACTTATGTCCGGCACGTTTTCCAGCACTATTTCCTCCCGCAGAAGGATTGTGGCGCACAAAATCGCCAGCACGGCATTTTTCGCACCGCTTATGCGCAACCTACCCTGAAGCGGATTTCCTCCGGCAAGCACTATCTTGTCCATGCTGTCCTCCGAATGACATGTTCTCATTAGAGTATTCTAGCCGCTATTATTTATTCCTGCCTTTTTTGCAGTTCTTTGTCACATTGAAAAAGTTAATTCTTTCCTTGGACAGCCATGTTTCACTATAACTGTCAAGAGTTAACGCGTAAATTGCTAACGATATTTGACCGTCAGGATCTTGATTTTCCATTGCCCAGGCCTGCCAGCGAGTTTCTAATTCCTCTGTTCCGATCCCGAGGACTTCCTGCAGGGCGCTGTCAAAGTCGCGGCTCAAGCCTAACTGCCGGACAAGTTTATGGAGCATGTCCTCTCCGTACACATTCACTATATAGCTGACCGCGGCAAAGGATTCCCGGTAGGCCAGGGACTGGTTGGGCAGTTCGTCAAAACCCCCTGTCAGATCTTCCATCGAATAGAGTTTTTTGTTTAAAGAACCGGAAGGGTCGTTGAAGTGAAAGCCGGTCAGTTTGTATTCCTCGTACTGGGCCACTCCCTCGGTAAACCAGCGCGGGTAATTTCCTCCAGTCCGGTAATCGACCGCGAGGTGGGTGAACTCGTGCGCCATAGGCCCTGAAGAAGCAAAAAGTTCCCTGACCCTGGCCGGATCTTTCTCGTCGATCCACTCCCGCGGGGAAAGGACCCTGATCGCTCCTGCCCAGTAAACGCCCATAGCGCTTTCTGTCGCCTCCCAGCCAAAGCTGTAATTGAGTTCTTCCCTTGACTGGTACAGGATAACCGGAATTTTGCCGCGGGGTTTAAAACTGAAATCTTCCGCAACCGGCCCGTAAAAACGTTCCGCGGTTTCGAGCACCATCTCGGCCTCAGCCCGGTTTTCCGGCCAGTATTTAAGGTAGAAGTGGTCGGACGTGAGTTTTTCCATTTGCCAGGCGCCCGCCACCACGTAAGCTTTTAAACATTCCCTGGCGGCGCCGTAAACATACACCCTGGCGTTAAAAGCTATTTTCCATAAAAGGGCCCCCGCAAGGAGAAAAAAGAGAACGAGCAAACTCGTTGCTCCGGGGGAAAAAAAACGGTCGCTGTTATGTATCGTGTTGTTCGGGTACATTGTAGCCCCCCTGTTAATCAATCAATTAACAGGTTAATTATAAGGGCTTATCCCACGCCATCCAAGAGGTAATTAAAGACAAAACACACCTGTGCGACTAGCCCGGATGCCTTGCAAAGGCCCCGGCACGGTATCCGCCCGGCAATCGATGCCCCGCGCCTGTTGAACCAAGGCTCGCTTCGGAGATATTGATATTGATTTATTTGCCGGCCAATTTTTTCCACTCAACGATATCCTGCCTGGCTTTTTCCACGTCTATCCCCGTTTTTGCCAGCTCAACGTATTTTTCCAGTTCCTGCACCCCTCCGGCGTAATCCTTTTTCCCGACACCCAGAACATAGCCGCACCAGTAATGGGCCAGTTGATTATTGGGGTCACGCTTTATTACTTCCTGCAGGGAAGTGATTGACTGGTCGTATTTGCCGGAGTAAAAATAAAGTGTGCCCAGGTTTAAGCGCGAATCCAGGTTGTCGGGATCCTGAGCAATAATCGATTGATAGGTTAAAACCGACTGGTCCTGTTTGCCGGCCCTCGTGTATGCCTCGGCCAGCTGCATGAGCACCGCCATGAGCACCGCCGTGTCGGACGGGTTTTCCTTTGCCTTTGCCTCCAGTTCGGCCAACCTGTCTGCGAGCGATTGCTGTTGAGCCTGGTCTCCCCCGCCTTTCGCGGGAGTGCCGGAGCCGTTGCCAAAAAGGCTTACCAGCGGCACTACCAGCCCGATAGAAATCAGCACCGTAATGAATATAAAAACGTACCTTTGAACTTTTTTTCTTTTAACCGACTTGATGAACAACTCTATCACCTCAAAAGTATTATAGCACCGCAGGGTTTATTGGCAAGTATTTTTACGCTGGAAATATCTATTGAGAGGTGAGAGGTGGGAGGTGGGAGACATAAGAAGGAATTCGGCTGAAGCCGAATTCCGACAATTGATTCCCACATCTCACTTCTCTTACTGCAGGTAATTCAGCGGGTTGCGGGGCTCGCCGTCAATCCTCACTTCGAAATGCAGGTGGGGACCGGTCGCGTATCCTGTGGCCCCGGCCTTGCCGATAACCTCCCCCCTGTCCACGTACTGGCCTACATCAACCAGTATAGTGGATAGGTGGGCGTAATAGGTCACCATACCGCCGCCGTGTGATATTCGCACTAACTTGCCGTAGCCCCCCTCCCAGCCGGCGGATATAACCTTGCCCCCGGCTGCGGCCGTAATCGGGCTGCCGTAATTCGCGCCCAAATCCACCCCCTCGTGCATTCTTCCGTCGCGCATACCGTAGTTGGAAACAACGCCGCCCCAGCAGGGCCAGTCCAGGCGGCCCGACCCGCCCCGGGAAGCAAGCATGGTGTAAGAGCCCTTTGCTATTATCGCCGGCACGGCCTCGCGGATTACGCGCTCGGCCAGCACTTCACGGTCTGTTTCCAGCCCGTTCTCCCTGACGATGCGGTAAGTAATGTTACGCTCTCCGTTTTCGCCGTCCCGGATAACCCTTTTTTCACCTATAAGGAGACTGTCGTCAATTTTGGCCTCAACCGGGTACGGTACTTCCTCATCCACTGTAACTTCCCTGGTAGCCACCACCGTGATAATGGGAGCGTCCTTACTCAAGTTCAGCACCTGACCTATTGATAAATAATCGGGATCAAGCCCCGGATTTGCCGTGAGCATGCGGCCAAGGTCGATATTTGTCGCCCTTTCTATATCCCACAGGGTATCCCCATCTTTAATGGTATACTGCTGAACCCTGTTAGACCCGCATAACAAGGTCTGCCTGGCCGTTTCCAGGTCGACGATGTCTTTGGCATCCACCGGCAGGGAGGCAACCTCAACTTTTTCTTTAAAGCCCACCTGTTCACCCTGCTGTAAGGGAAAGGCCGTCCGCAGCCAGTCCAGCAGCTTTTCAGCATCCCCCTTATCTTTTAAGGCAACCTTCTCCTGGCCATCCACCATTATGGCGGCGGCTTTTGCCTTAAACGTAAGTGCGCCGTCCAGCCGCCCGAGAAGGACATCTTTGTCCGGGATATCCTCCGGTTTTACCCGGATGTCCTCAAAGCTCACTTTATCCGCCAGGACAACCGGTATACCGGTCTGGCCGGATTTTATATCCGCCAACTCTTTCAAGGCCGACCTGGCATCCTTTTCGGAGGCGGCGACTGCAACCACCTGCCGGTCCAATATTACTGCGCAGGCGTTGCCGTGGAAAGCGGCGTACGCCAGGATCGCGACAAAAAAGTAAAGCGCCGCCCCAATGCCGATCTGCCGTTTTAACGCCTGGCCTTTATACCAGTGAAAAAGCTCGGTAAATTTCTTTTTTGCCTGGCCGTAATTTTTTATGCCGGTTGACCCCGCAAGGCGCCGCTGCCCTTGAAACCATTGCGGCAAAACTTTCAGCTCCTTTCTTGTTGTCAAAATATTCCAAATTTCTGGTTTTTTAGCGGTTTATAGGTAAAAATGTTGGTTAATTATAGCATAACTAGCGCTGGGCAGTAAAACAACGTATTAGATAGAAAAACGGCCAATATCTGCTGTGAGGGCAGTAATTGGCCTATAATCAAAAAATCCGGTAAAATAATTTTACAGGCCTGATTCGCGCGCCTTCAGGTAGATAGCGCACTCCAGGCGCTTTTTAGCCAGCTCGCAGCCCAGCCGGTGCGGTTTATACAATGTGCCGTTGGCCGAAACGGCATTGGCGTGGCAACCCCCGCTGCAGTAAAATTTGGCCCAGCAGTCCGGACACCCTTCTTTTTGATAGAGGCTTACCCGGCGGAAAGTGGCGGCGAGGTCCTGCCTCTTTATGCCTTCCAAAACCGAACCCAGCCTGTAATTACTTTTGCCGGCGAACTGGTGGCAGGGGTAAAGGCTTCCGTCCGGCGTCACGGCCAGGTACTCGCTCCCCGCGCCGCAGCCGGAAAGGCGCTTGGGCAGGCAGGGCCCGCCACTAAGGTCCAGCAGGAAGTGGAAGAATTCCACCGGGCTGCCCTCAAGCCTTCGCCTGATAAGCTCGCGCGCCAGTTTTTCGTATTCCCCGTATATGGCCGGAAGGTCGGATTCACTTAAAGCGTACTCCTCATTTTCGAAGGCTACTACCGGCTCGACTGAGATTCTCCTAAAACCAAGGTCGGCCAGGTGAATCGCGTCGGCCGCAAAGTCCAGATTTTTCCGGGTAAATGTGCCGCGCACGTAATAGCCGCTGCCATTTCTCCGCGCTACGGTTTTCCTGATGTTCTCCAGCACCGCGTGATAGGAGCCGGCGCCCGCATGGGTCGGGCGCATGGCATCGTGCACCCCCTGGCGCCCGTCAAGGCTTAAGACCACGCTTACCTGCTCTTTAGCCAGGTAATCGATGAGGTTGTCTGTCAGTAAAAGGGCGTTAGTGGTGAGGGTAAAATTGATTTCCTTGCCGGATTCACTGCCGCGCCGCCGCCCGTATTCAACCAGTTCTATCATCACACCGGCGTTCAAAAGCGGCTCGCCGCCGAAAAAATCTATCTCGAGGGTGCGCCGCCCGCGGGAAGCGGCAATCAAAAAATCAATAGCAGCCCGTCCGACAGGGGCCGGCATCAGCGCCTCGGTCCCCTGGTAGCGGCCCTGGCCGGCAAAACAATACCTGCAGCGAAGGTTGCAGGCGTGGGCCAGGTGCA
Source organism: Bacillota bacterium (assembly GCA_023481335.1). GTDB lineage: Bacteria > Bacillota > Desulfotomaculia > Desulfotomaculales > Desulfotomaculaceae > JAMCWI01. The sequence goes on from JAMCWI010000169.1 coordinate 7,623, forward strand.
GGCAAATCGCCTTGAGCGTCCCGTCATGCGGTGGAAAAGGTGATTCCAGGTAAGGGTCGGGACTGTGCAGAAGACCTTCCGCCTCCAGCCGGGCCATTTCCCGGACGGCCTCTTCAACCTCCCCGGCAGGGTAGCGCGCCGCATATTTCTCTACGAGAACCGGAACCGGGACAAATCGGTACTCGTCCAAAAGGTCCCAGGCCGGCTCATCTACAACATGCACCGAGCCGCTGTGCACGTCCAGGACGATCCTGGTCCCGTCA
>JAMCWI010000178.1:0-4797 GCA_023481335.1 Bacillota bacterium
CTTTGCAACGGCTCCCTTCCTTTACCTTTGGTGCCTTTGAAGTAATATTTCCTCTATATGCATATGAACTGGGAATTACCGTATGGCAAATCGGTATTATTATGGGATTACAACTGGCTGGAGTTATTTTCTTTAAGCCCGTTTTTGGCAGGTTATCTGATCGTGTAGGGAGATTGCCTGTTATCCTTGCAGGTCTGGTGCTATGCGCCTTAGCTGTCGGTTGTATTTCCTTCTGGCAAACTTTAATAGGTTTGGGAATCCTAAATGTGGGATTTGGAATTGGATTCGCATTGGTCACTGCCAGTACACGCCCCCTTGCAACTGAGATTGTACAAAATCATCAATTAGGTGCTTCTCTTGGTGTTCTTAGTACCTTGATGGATATTGGCCAGATGGCAGGCCCCCCTGTGGTTGGATTGGTTGCTGCCTTTTTTGGCTACTCTGCAGGTTTTCTTCTGCTAACCATTGTTCTAGCTGTTATTACACTCATATGTTTCGTACGCTTATTTTTAAACAGTCACCTTAAAACCTAAGTATGTTTAGGTAACATGATCTAAATTGCATTTTTGAACTATAAGAAGACGGCACTGGCTCATTGAATTCTGTGAGTAAAGTGTCACTTTTTTTATAAATACTTCTAGCGCTGATGCATACGGACTAGAGAGGTAATTAGGCCACCGTTCTCAGCGATACAGCTGCTGCAAAAGAGAATATGAGAATGAATGAACAAAAAAATTCGACCGGAGTAGTCCGGCCGAATTAGTGAATTGCACCAACTTAAATTATTTATTATAGGTCTTCACTAAGAACTTCTCAACCTTGCCGTTGATATCTATACAGGTCCACTCAATTTCCTTGTCGCGCATTTTGGGTATCAGTTTGGCTGGATAATAGCCCAGTTGATAAGGAATCCTTGTCTCAATGGCGTCGAATTGACAGGCTTTTACACAAGCCATGCAATCCCAGCAATCCCTGGCAGACCGGCAAACGGCCTTCTTGTCTTCGGCTAATTCCATTAAATCACCGGGGCAAACTTCTTCGCATTTTCCGCAACTTTTGCATTTCTCCTTGTATACTACTGGCGGCATATCTCTAACCTCCTGTTCTTAGGCTTTTAAACGGTCGCCGGGTATGATTTGTTCATAGGGCCGGGTAAACATTTCTACTTCCCCGGTTTCGGGATTGTACCGGGAGTTAACAAAGCAGTCAAACTTCTCATCATTTTTTTCCGGGAAGTCTGCGCGGGTTTGCCAGCCCGGCCATCTGGTTTCCTCACGATACATGAGGTGATGCACCAGTACTTCGGCCACATCCAACCTGTCAATAATTTCGTGGGCGTCCATTAGTTCATGGAGATCGGAAGCAATAAGGTATTTAACCTGATCTTTCATAATTTTGATATGGCGTAAGGCATATTCCAGGCCTTCCTTGTTCATTCTGAAAAACTGGTGAACACCGCCTGCATATTCATCCATCAGACGCTGGAGTCTTTCTTCCATTTCCCGGGGCTTAACGCCGTCACCTACAATGGCCTGTCGGAAACCGGCGGCGAAAATTCTGTCTTTCTCCCGGGCAATTTGGTCTTCATTGATATTTGCAAGCTCCAGCCCGGTTACATATTCCACTGCGGCTCTGGCGGACAGTAATCCTTCGGCAGCACAGCCTCCCACAAACTTGTTCGGTGTCCCGCCCGCCACATCGCCACAGGCATACAAGCCCGGTAAGGTGGTGGCTCTTTTTACATCAACCCAGTAACCGCTGGCGGTGTGGCCTCCCACAATGTAAGGGTCCGAACCGTAAATTTCAATGGGGTCTTTCTGCAAGTCCTGTGCCCGGCCGGCCAGGAACAGGACATAGCTCGGGCGCTCATTGAGGTAATCATATTTCATGTCATAGATTTGTTCCTGGGTCATATTGGTGGTATCCACGTAGCAGGGGCCACGGCCCTCGCGCCACTCATCCATGGGCAGGTTCGCCCGGATGAAGCGGGGAGCAGCATCCCCACCCAGGTGAGCGTAGCGAGTCTTTAGAATTTGCTCACCCTTGCAGTTAATCATCGGTGTTTTATAGCCAACTGAAATGGTATCGATGGGACCGTTAAAGTCTTTCGTTCTGGTGGCGCACCAGCGCATTTCAAAGGTGGTCATTTCAGCGCCTACCCGGATACCCATTGCAAAACCGCTGCCCACGTTAAAGGGAGAATACCAGAGCTGGTGGTGGCTGTCGTTGCCATCGTTTTGATAGGGCTTGTAAAGACCGGCTGCACCCCCGGTGGCGATAATGGTGGCCTTGGCACGAATAATATAGACCTTGCCGTCCCGCACACCAAAGCCAATGGCGCCAATGACTTTTTCACCATCCATCAAGTAGTTGGTAGCCACAACACGGTTAATAATTTCGCAGCCACACTCCCGAGTTTTTTCCGCTAAAATAACTTTCATTTCGGAACCGCTTATGGTGATATCCCATTTGCCGCGGGTTTTGTATTCTTCGCCGTCTTCCTCATATTTAATGGGCATGCCCCAGTCTTCCCATTCCTCGATAGGCTTGTTTAAAACTTCCGCCATGGTAATGGTTAAATCTTCACGCAGTAAGCCGCCGGCCTGGGAACGGCTCCAACGGACAAAATCCTCGATTGTGCGGCCTTTTTTAATATAGGTGTTGATCGCGTCCATACCACCGGCCAGGCAGCCGCTGCGGTCAATATGGGCTTTTTCCATTAATGTAACTTTTAAATCAGGGTTGAGCCGCTTTGCTTCAATAGCGGCAAAACAGCCCGCATTGCCTGCGCCGATAATTAAGATATCGGTGTCTATGCGAACCTCTTCAATTTTGTCTGCGGAATTAGGTAAACTGGCTCTTGGCATCTTATCTTCATCCTCCTTAATGCTTTATTGGATGGGCGTCCAGATGGGATACCCGGTTACGGCATACCACGGTAACATGACAAAGACCATATAAAGGATCACCATTAGGGTTAAGGGAGCTCCTACTTTAACAAATTCGCCAAAGGTAAACTCCTCGGTGCCATAGGCAATCAGACAGGCTGTCACGGAGATGGGGAGTACGAAAGCGTAACTGTCAACATTTAAAACCATCATGGTGAAGGCCACTGTGTTCAAGCCGAGCATGGGAGCCATGGCAGCCACAATGGGGGCCATCAGGGTTACAGCCGCTACGTTGCTGACGATACCCAGGCGGGTAATTTGCACAACAACGCAGATAAAAAGACTTACACCAATCCAGCCCCAGGCCGGTGCCAAACCCACCAGGTGAGAAGCAATCCACTTATCAACGCCGGTCTTCTCAAAGGCAGTTACCAGCGAAAGGGAGCCACAGAGCAACAGCCAGGTACCAAAAATGGTGTTGGCCTGTACTTTTTTCCAACAAAGACCTGTGAGCCCGGGAATAAACAGAATCATAACGACACCCAGGGTGACCAAAGCCATCTTGAGACCGTGAAGTTGTTCGGTTGCCCACAGGAAAATAGCCAACCCAAAGCAAATTAGGACAATCCATTCGGTGAGGGTCATTTTACCCAGTTCTTCTTTTTGACGCTTAATTTCTCCTATACCGCCGGGCACTTGAATGTTTTTGGATTTCATTACCCAGTTAACCCAGTAGTATACAATGACTAAAATACCAATCAGGGGCCAGTTCATCCACGCCCAGGTGCCCCAGGTGATAACATCTTTCTTCATCGCTTGGTTAATGGTTTGGGCCACGATAACGTTTGACATGTGACTGTGCAGCAGCATAACTCCGGAAGCCAGGGAGGCAAAACCGATACCAACCATCGTAAATACCTTTCTTGCCCGTGCTCCCTCGCCATCCTTCTCAAACAAACTGTTCAGCCCCTGGATAATGGGCAGGAAAACCGCACCCCGAGCATTGGTGGCAGGCACCAGAACGGCCGTTACCAGGTGAGCGCCGATGAGACCTTTCAGCACACTTCCCACGGTAGGCTTCACTTTAGAGACAATCCCCAGTGCAATCCGTCTATCCAGACCCGTTGTCTGCATGATTGCCGCTAAAATAAAGCAACCTAGGATAAGGAAAGTAACATTATTGGTGAAGCCGCTAAAGGCTTCAGGAAGTTTTTGGCTTGCCCCGGTGAGTGATAATAATACCGGAATCATAAGACCGGATATCGCCAGAGGAAGCCCACCGCTCAACCAAATTATGGTTGCCCAGCCCATTACAGCCAGCGCGGCCCTGCCACCTTCAGTAAGGCTTTGGGATGTAGGCACCATGGTTAAAATTGCAGCAAAAACAATCCATGAAAGAATAAATCCGGGTAATGCATACTTGCTTTTTGTAGTCGATTCAGCCGGTGTTTCCGTACATTCGGTTTTTGTTTGAAGCGTAACCTCCGACATAAACAATCCCCCGTTTCTTTTTTAAATAGATTGTAGACTAACTTAACGAATTAGTTATCCTCCCTCCGCATAATCACCCCTCTGCCACGCGTTTTCCTTTGTTGTGAAGATTTTAACAACATTGTCGTCAGGAAAACACCGAACGCAGGACAGTTAAATGTCATGTTTACGACAGTAAAACAAAAATCCAGCCGACAGAATAATGGTCATTTAAAAGACCGTTATTTTGTCGGCTGGATTGCAAATTGGTTTTTTTATATTAACATGTTAGTTCTGAATCCATGTTTTAAGCTTACGGGGGTTCACGGCAACAATCTCTCTGCCTTCATATAGTAGACTGCCGTCCTCTTTAAGCAGGTTAAGAAGGGAAGAGACCGTTTGACGAGAGGAACCAATTACACAGGCCAACTCCTCCTGG
>JAMCWI010000178.1:4807-7820 GCA_023481335.1 Bacillota bacterium
GATATAGATTTTGTTTTATACAAAAAGATAATTTCTCACTTGTTAAACAGGAGCAAAAACAGTATATAATTTAAATAATCGGCCAACTCCTCCTGGGTGACCCGCAATCGCACGTGAATTATACCATCTTCCCCTTCGGCGCCCGCGCGCTCCGCCATATTTAAGAGAAGAAGGGCCAGTCTGCCCTGAGTGGGGTTCATGATAAAATCATAAATGGTATTTTGCGCTTCTCGCAGCCGGTCGCTCATCAATTTCATTAGTTTTGCAGTGAAATCGGGCATTTCGGCAAGGGCCTTTTTAAAAGCATCCTGCCAGATGATCAAGATCGATACATTGTCCATCGCTTCCGCGCTATATTCCCGCTCGGTATAATGACTGAGCACCTCGGCCAAGCCGATAAAATCTCCCGGGTAGCGGAGAGCTACCGACACCTGGCGACCGTCTGATGTAGTGCGATAAATTTTCACCAGTCCACTTTTTATAATGTAAACCTCATTTGTTTTTTGCCCTGTTGAAAAAATAATCTGGCCCTTCGGATAATTGATTACCGAGCCGATTTTATTAAAGTACTCCATCTCGCCATCGGTTAACTGAAACATAGCTTCCCTCCCCAATATTTTTATTCATCGCTAGGAGTTGTCCGATTATTTAAATTATATACTGTTTTTGCTCCTGTTTAACAAGTGAGAAATTATCTTTTTGTATAAAACAAAATCTATATCATTTCTTAAAATACGCTAACCAATAGTATAAGCTTGTTTTGGTTTATAGTATACAACCAGGTTACCTAGATCTTGCTTAACACTACAGAATAACTTCTTGTAAAAGCAGGTCTTTCAAGTAGGTTAAACCCCGTTTTTTGTGCCAATGACACCGCAGCCTCAAAATCCCTTTCGCTAACGTGGCCCTTTGGTTCGGAAATCAGCAACTTGCCCCCGGGCTTTATCGCATGCCAAATTTGTGTGAGGAGATGTCCTTTATTATCAACTTCATGGACAACGGCAAAGGCCAGGGCAAAATCAATTTCTTCCCGAATGTCCTCTATGCCAAGGGAATCATAACTGCAGATGCGTGTTTCTATCCGATTATCCAAGCCAGCTTTTCGAGCCCTTTTTACCAGGGTCTCAATCATTCTTTCCTGCAAGTCAATACAGTAGACCTTACCCTGTTCTCCAACCAACCTGGCCAGTGGCAAACTGAAGAAGCCCATGGCACAACCCACGTCCATAACCTTCATTTTGGGTGAAACGTAACTACCTACGATTTTTTCAGGGTTTTGAATGATTTTCCTCAAAGGGTTAATCAGTAAGTAGCCCACCCACCAGGGACAAACATGATTTGCCATTTTTGTACCTCCCATCCCAATTCACATGACATCGCTTTTTATCTTTCTTCAGTTTCCTCCTGCATCGAATGGTGAGCATACATGCCATCCGCCATATGAGATAAAAAACTGAAGCATCCTTTTTCTGTCCGTAATGTCGCTTCCATAAGATCTTGCAAGGCTTTTATTCGAGTAATATATTCTTCCTTACTCCAAGTAAAGATAGACTGGTCGAACAAAAAACTCATGCCGATTAAAAGGAATTCAGTAACCTCAAGGGGGTAGTCTGTTTTAAAGAGGTAATCAAGAACCCTGGGTTACGTTTACTTTTTACTGTTTTTATGTTTAAATCTACATGATAAAACCTATTGCCCAATGTTCTACTAACTTAAACATTGGGAAGTCATTACATAGAAATTGAGATTGGGGGGATCACTTTGAACCTTCCAGGATGTTTATTTTTCCTCTCCTACCCCGCCGCGAGGTGACCAATGATGACAAAGACAGAAAGAGTTTACGCTGCCATTGCACGCCGGAGAGCAGACAGGGTTCCCAAAGGAGAATGGCATTTGTCCCCGGGACTTATTGCCGGTATCCTGGGCAGCCAAGGATCCATAGGCTGGGAGGAGGAAGCAGCGGTACGGGAATTTTTAGGGATGGACTTGGTGGTGCTGGGAACATCCGCTGTACATCACGGCCCGGAGCCCAATTATGATAGCATTCGCCGCTGGCGGGCAGAAACAGATTTTTTTGTTTTTGCTCTGATTGACGGTCCCTTTCAGGGGACAGTACAGCAAATGGACTTTGTCGATTTCCTATTGAGGCTGGGCAGAGGGGACGAACGCATTAGAAAGTTGGCTGCTGAACAAGCTGAAAGGGGCCTGGCAATGGCCCGGCAGTGTCTGAGAAACGGCGCTCACGGTGTGCTGCTGGCCGATGATGTTGCTTATACCAGGGGTCTTTTCGTACAACCCCTACTAATGCGGGAAATTTTTGTTCCCCTCTGGCGATACCAGGTACAAGCATTAAAGAACGAGAAGGTACCGGTTTTCTTTCATTCGGACGGGAATATTAACAGCCTGCTGCCGGATTTGGTTGCAGCGGGATTTAACGGGCTTCATTCCTTAGAGCCAACAGCTAATATGGACATTGCCCGGATCAAAAAAGAATATGGGCACAGCCTTTGTCTTATGGGTAATATTGATCTGGGCTTTTTAATCCAGGCCGGTCAAAAGGAGATCGAAGCAGAGGTAAAGCAACTTATGACGACGGCAGCCCTGGGAGGCGGATTCATTTTTTCAACCAGCTGTGGCTGCCTGGGAGATGATGTGCCTCCGGACAAGGTGATCGCGTTGTACCGATCCGCGGAGAAATACGGGTTTTATGAGAAATATAAGTGTCCAGAATAGGATAAATATTTCTAAAAAGGAAGAACTACAGGAGCTATTTTAAAAGTCCACTGACTAATCTTCTCTATCCTATGTTCACAAACATTTACTTACCTGTTATTTTTGCCATATCTTCCGGCAATGGCACTTCAAAAAACAATGCTTCGCCGATCCTGGGGTGCAGCAGGCTGATAATATTCCCGTCCGAATGAAAGAAAACCGGTACCTTCTCGTTCTTTAATGCTTGTACCTGGTATCGCCAGAGGGGAACAAAAATTTCCCGCATTAGTAGGGGTTGTAC
>JAMCWI010000129.1 GCA_023481335.1 Bacillota bacterium
AATATTTGTGCCAGCATGCCAATTTCTTTCACAACGTTGCTAAATTTTGCAAGCCCTGTTAATTCCTCCAGGTTCTTTATGGTTTCCTCAATAATATAGTTCGTCACTTTACCCCTCCTCTCGGTTGAAACCCTAATAAAAAAGGGAACATTCCTTTTATCGTTTCTCGTCCTCGGGGTTCAAAAAATATAAAACCAAAAAATCTTACTTTAATCTTCGCTCAAATGTTATTGTATCCTTTATTACTAGCACAAATATTTTTAAAAATCCGCCAATGCCAACTCCGAGGCGTTGAGGCCGGAAATAACCGCACACTCCAATGATGGCCCCAACCAATAATCGCCGCACAAATACACCGGCGGTTTTGCACAGGCCCCCGGATAATGGGCCAACTGCCTCATACGTCCCAAAGGAAAGGATGCCACTGCCCGCTGCCAACGGTATTCTCTTCGGTAAAGGACCTGTTCCATAAACCCGCCGTAAATATGATTCACCTTATTTGCCATGCCCGCCGCGTCCTCGACATCAACGGGCAGCCGGCGTCCCATTACGACCCCGCAATCCCTCCCTGCAGGGGTTTTTGACGAATTCTTCATCCGCTCAAAGGTTATATCCCCGATGTCCAAATAATTACATCCGTTTCCATGACAATTCCTTTCACAAGGATTTTATAAACCGGTAAATTTTACTGAATACCAGTAATATGTTAATGTACCAGCCTCTAGTTCATTTAAAACCCCTTTATTCATTTACGATTAGCTTCCGGTCATCCCCAACCCATTTAGTATGAAAGCATAGACAAAAGAGGTCTCCTTTAACTGGTCATATCTCCCGCTGGCACCGAAATGTCCTCTCCCCATATCCGTTTTAAGCAACAGTAAATTGTCGTCTTGTTTGACATCCCGCAATCTTGCCACCCACTTGGCGGGTTCCCAGTAGGACACCCGGGGGTCATGGTAACCGGCGGTGACCAGCATGTGGGGATAGTTGCGGGCTTTCACATTTTCATAGGGGGAGTAGTCTTTGATATAGTCATAATAGGCTTTTTCCCGGGGATCGCCCCACTCGTCATATTCCGTGACGGTGAGGGGCAGTGTAGGGTCGGACATGGTGTTCAGCACATCTACAAAGGGCACCTGGGCTACCACCACCTGGAACAAATCCGACCTCATATTGGTTACCGCCCCCATCAAAAGCCCCCCGGCGCTGCCGCCGAGGATCGCCAATTTACTGCGGTTGGTGTAGTTTTCTTGGATTAGATACTCGGCGCAAACAATAAAGTCCTTAAAGGTGTTTTTCTTATTCAGCAGTTTCCCCTGTTCATACCACTGCCTCCCCATTTCTTGACCGCCGCGAACATGGGCGAAGGCACAGATAAACCCTCTGTCCAAAAGGCTCAGCCGGTTGGCAGTAAAGTGGACGGGGTAGCTGTAGCCATAGGAACCGTAGGCCGTTAAAAGCATCGGGTGTGACCCGTCCAGTATCATTCCCTTTTTATATACCAGGGAGATGGGGATCTTGGTGCCGTCCGGGGCCTGGGCAAAGATTCTCTGAGATTCGTACTGCTGCCGATCATAGTCGTGGATCACCAGTTCTTTTTTTAACTGCCGGGTTGCGGTTCGCAGGTCGTAATCATAAACCTGCTGCTGGGTAATGAGGGAGCTATAGACAAAACGCAAGGTGTCTCTTTGAAAATCTTGATAGTCGGACAAACTTACCTGATAAACCGGCTCCGGGAATTCAATATAACGGATATGCCCGCCGGACATATTTATGATTCGTATCTTCTGCAGCCCCTTGACCCTCTCAACCACCACCAGTTTGTTTTTAAAAACCCGGAAATCCTCGATAATGGCATCCTTTCGATGGGGGAGAATCTCCCGCCGGTTCTGCTGGGAGTTTTTTGTTGAAGGAATGGCGATTAGCTTAAAGTTTTCTGCCCCTTCATTGGTGGACAGGTAGAAAAACTCTCCGCCATGCTCTGCCTGATATTGAACCGAAGGTTTTCTTGGCTGCAGCACTCGAAACTCCCCGGCAAAATTGTCCATGTTCAAATACCGGATTTCAGAAGTGTTTTTGCTGTGCAGTTCCAGGAATAAATACTGTCGGCTGGCAGATTTCCGGATATTCATAAAAAAGGCCTGGTCTTTTTCATGATACACCGGCCTGTCCTTACGGTGATCCTCGCCCAGCCTGTGCCGGTATAGTTTGCATGGCCGTTGGGTGCTGTCCAGTTGCACATAATACAGGGTTTGCTCATCCCTGCCCCACTCCAGGTTGGGAGAAACATTGGAAATCGCCTCTTTATGAAGCCTGCCGTTTTTTAAATCCTTTATACGGATGGTATATTTTTCGGCGCCGCCGGTATCAACGGCAAAGGCCAGCCATCGGTGGTTGGGGCTGACTTTGACCGCCCCCAGATGAAAGGATGAATGACCTTCCGCCAAAGGGTTGGCATCCAGCAGCACCTCTTCGGGTGCCTCCAGGCTGCCCTTTTTCCGGCAGTATATGGGGTGCTCTTTACCCTTTTCCGCCCTGGCGTAGTAGTAAAAATCATCAATTCTTTCCGGCAGAGAGGTATCCCTTTCCTGCATTCGCCCCACCATTTCCCGATACAGCTCCCCCTGGAGTTTTTCTGTATGCTTCATTTTTTGCTCGGTGTAGCGATTCTCCGCCTGCAGGTATTGCAAAACTTCGGGTTTTTCTCTTTCACGCAGCCAGGCATAGGGGTCTATGCGCGTTTCCCCATGCATGGTGATGGCCCGAGGAATTTTCCTGGTATCGGGAGCGCTTTCGGCATAGGTTAACCGGGGCCAACAGGCAAAATAAATGGATAACAGAATTAGGTAGACCGTCAGGATTCGTTTAAATCGGTACATGGGCAACCTCCCGGTAATGATTTTTATGGAAATAGTGGTAAAATTCTATCTATACTTTATGGCCATTAGCTTTCAGCCAGTGGCTCAACAAACCAAAGGCCAACTGCCAATAGTCAATGGCTCGATAAGCTGAGTTTTAAAATAACCACACTACCAATTTTCATACCCATGAGATGTCACGGGGATGTCACGCATCTTTGCTCGGCGCAGGCAATAAAGTATTGGCTAATCATATAAAGGATCTCTATAATAGAAGGGTAAGGCCATGGCATTGGAAATGTGATGCAAATTCTGCAAGCAATGTCGATGTATCAAATCATTGAAAAATCCTAAGGGGAGCACCGGTTTTTCCGGGCTGGTTTTGTACTTAGCTTTGATTAGGAGATATTATGTATGTTAGATAGCTCGTCTCGTTCAAGAATCTGGGAGCTGGACTTTTTGCGCGGGATTGCCCTATTGGCAATGATTGCCTTTCACATATTGTATGACCTGAAAGAGTTTTACCAGGTTCCCATTTCTTATGAACAAGGCCCTGTCTACTACCTTGGAAAATTTGCGGCCTCTCTGTTTATTGTGGTGGCAGGCATCAGCTGTTCCTTGAGTAAAAGCAATATAAAACGGGGTATCAAGCTATTCTTGTTAGGTCTGCTGATAACCCTGGTTACTTCTTTGGTGGTCCCCGGTTCTAACATCATCTTTGGCATCCTGCATTTTTTAGGCACTTCTATTGTTCTTTATTCCATATTTAAACACCTAAAACCGGGCATGCTTCTTATCCTGGGGACAGCAGTAATTATGGCGGGGTTCTATTTTAAAAAAATCACTTTGCCCAATAATATACTGGCCCCGCTCGGTCTGCTGGGACCAGAATTTTATTCCGTCGACTATTATCCCCTGGTGCCGTGGCTGGGGTTATTTCTCTACGGGGCAGCCATGGGAAAAATATTGTACACGCAGAAGCAAAGCCTCTTTCCCGCTTCCCCTTTAAGGCAAAACCTTTTAAATACTCTCGGACAGCATTCCCTGTCCATTTATTTGCTGCACCAGCCTGTAATTTTGCTGCTTCTTTCCCTTCTGTACGGGTCTTTTACCCTCAAATGAACAGATAAAGGGAGCGGTTCGACCGCCCCCCTTCTTTTACTATTACCTTTTACCTATGGCCAGACTTCTTAATCCCCTTAACAACAGCAGGCCTGTCCCCTTATTACCCGATCTCGCCGATGGCCTGGGTCACCCCCGATATGCTGGAGGAAGGCAGGATTTTATAGGGTTTCCCTTCCTTTTTGCAGAGCTTTTTTACGCTGAGACAGGCATTGTGGCTGTTGCAATCAATGGGACAGAATACCATGTCACACCTTTTAATCTTGTTCATCAGCGCCTTTTCGCCGCCCTTCATATAACCGTCGAGGTACTCGAAATGACAGCCATGCTGTTCAATGATGTCCTTATAAAGGGCCTTAAACTTGGTGATGCCCCCCACCATTAGGATCCGTTTCATGCAGCAATCGCATTGTTTGCAAGGGTTCATGCACGAGTCTTGTTTCGCTCCCCTATGTACTTTGTTGGTTTTTGTTTCAGTTGAACGCATCATCGCCCCTCCTTTAGTGATAATGATAATCTTTATCATTTATGGTTAATTATACAGGCCGGTTTTATGATCTGTCAACTAGGACAAAAGGTGGAAAAATGTCAGGACCGGTTCACGCAGGTTAGGTGTTGGATGCCCTGAACACGGTTTCTCCCCCCGGATTTTGCTCCGTAGAGAGCCTGGTCTGCGGTTTTTAGCAGCTCCTCCAGATCCTGCCCGTCCGCCGGGTAAGAGGCCACTCCGGCACTGACGGTTACCGTTAAGCCGCCGCTCCATACTAAATTTTCCACTGCCAGACGGATTCTTTCCGCCACGTCATAGGCAGCCTGCTTGTTGGAGCCGGGCAAGGTAAGCACAAATTCTTCTCCGCCGTAACGGGCTACACTGTCCCCCTCACGCACATTCTGCCTCATGACCTCCGCCACCCTGGCTAAAACATGATCCCCCACCTGGTGTCCAAAACAGTCGTTGACCTTTTTAAAATGATCAATATCGATCATAATCAAGGATAGCTGTCCTTTCTTGTAACGCGCCAGCTCAAACTCCCGGGCGGCCACATCATGGAAGGCACGGCGGTTGTAAACCTGTGTCAATTCATCCAAACGGGCCAGATTTTCCATCCGTTCGTACAGACGGGCGTTTTCCATGCTGATGCCGATTTGACTGGCTGCCAGCATCACAATGGCCATTTCATCGTGGTTGAAATCCCGGATTTTTTGAGACTCCAAAATTACCAGGCCGGTGGTCTTTCCTTGGACAATGACCGGGGCCAGCAAAACCGAACGCAAATAGAATTTCTTTAAAAAATCATTGGCCAACCGTTTGTCCAGCAGGGTATTTTTTATGAAAACGGTCTCGTGGTGCTCCACCAGCTTTGCCGAGATAACCGAACCAAGCTCCAGTTTCCCCTGCAGAGCATTTTGCGTTGAACCCAGGATGATAAAATCTCCGTGGCAGTTCAACTTTGCAATGTAACAATTGATTTGAGGCCACATCACACCCATTTCTTTGATGGCGATATCCATCACTTCGTTAACCCTTAATGTGGAGTTGAAAAGGCCGCTCAACCGGTACAGGGCCAACAACCTGGTGTCCATCTGCCTGTGCTGTTGGGCCAACCAGGCGACAAGGGCGGATACCAAAAAGAGCCAGAGTATCTCCAACCCAAAGGCGGTGAGGTTCCCCCCATAATAAAGTGCCAATATAAACAGCAGCAGGTTTATAGAAAGCCAATGCCAGCCGGAAATACCGAAACGCATGGCCAGAAATACGGCATTAAGAAAAAATAATCCCAGATAACCGTATTGAAAATCCACTAATAGGTACAGCACTCCCCAAAGCAGGACCAAATCCAAGACCGTTGAAAGGTATTTGCAGCCTTTGACACCGCTGGATTGATAATGATTTTCAATTCGGAAGCCGTACAAAGCCGCCAGGGCGGCGAAGCTTCCCTGTACCTGAGAAATGGAATCAAATTGCACAAACAACATCCCGAGGAACAGGCCGGTACAAACCAGCCATTTGCGAAGCCTGGCGATGAAAATTTCCACTTCCAGCAGGTTCATTTCCTGTATATTGAAATTATTCCCGGATAACATGTTAAAACCCCTTCGATCTTATGGTTCGGTGGGCTGCCGACAGGAACTAACAGGAGATCATCATTTCCGGTTTTGTTTGAATCAATTTGGTGAAAACATTTACCATAACGGGGTCAAACTGGCTGCCGGCTCCCTTCTGCAATTCCCGGACAGCGGTATTTAGTGGCAGGGCATCCCGATAGGCCCTTTGTGAGGTCATGGCATCCCAGGCATCGGCAATGCTGGTCAACCGGGCAGTGTAAGGTATGGCCTCCCCCCTTAAACCCTCGGGGTAGCCGCTGCCGTCAAACCGTTCGTGATGATAAAGAACCACATTGAGTGCTTCCTTTAGAAAATCTATGGGGGACAATATATGGGCGCCAATGGTGGGATGTGCCTTAATGGTTTGAAATTCCTCCAGCGACAAGCGGCCCGGTTTGTTGAGAATGAATTCCGGTACGCCGATTTTGCCGATGTCGTGCAGGATAGCTCCGAAATGAATATGGGTCAGTTCCTCCTCGGACAGACCCAGCCCCTCTCCCAGGGCCACCGCATACCTGGCCACATTGCGGGAGTGATTTCGCGTATAAGCATCCTTGGCGTCAATGGCCGAGGTTAAGGCGGAAATGCTCTTTCAATAAACGTCCCTGCGGCCGTACTCTATTTTCATACGGGTGTTGTCCAGAATAAACGCCGCTTGACCGGCGAAGGACAACACGGAACTGCGGTCGGTGTCGGTATACTCGATCCGGTGCGCATCCTGCCCCTGGTGACGGTGCATTAAGATTAAAGCACCGATCACCAGGCTGTTTACCTGCAGCGGCACCGCCATCAGGGAGCGCAGGGAGGCATCCCTTTCCCGCAGCGGCTTAAGGGCGGGGTGATGGCGGCTGAACTCCACCACCCGGGAAGAAAAGCAATCCCGGACCAGGCAGGTATGATTTTGCAAGTAATCTTTGACGGATGTCTCAAACTGCCCTCTGGCGGCTATAACCTCCAGGCTGTCGCACCCCCGGGGGGCCAATAAAATAAAACCTGCCTCACTGTCGGTAATTTTAATGGCCATATCCAGGATGGCTTCAACGGTTCCTTCAAAGTCACAGGTTTTGATGAGGTCCGTCAGCACCCCGTGCAGGAAGCTGATCTCCTTCATTTTATTGCGGAGCAGGTTATTAATGGCGAGCAGTTCTTTGTTTTGTCGCTCCAACTGTTCCAGGCGCAAAATCATGTCCGCCTGTTTTAGGCACTGGCTTTCTCTCGTGTAAAGTAAGGACATCGGATCACCTCTTGGTTGTGGTTGCCGTATTTATCATATTCCTGGCAGACTACCTAGCGAATCTCCATGACTTCCACCAGGTAGTCGTGCAGCCGCTCAAAGAGAAAGCCCACACCGAACCACAGAGGTGCCATATCCAGGCGGATCAGCCCGGCAATTTGAAAGGGCGATTGCCCGGTGTAGTCCCAGGGAATAGCACCGGTGACTGCCTTTACCATGAGACCGCTGCCGGCCTCAATAAACCAGATGGCCACCACCCAGACCAAGCCCCGCAGCCACCAGCCGTAGGGGCGAATGGCGTTATGAACCGGCTCGAAAAGGATCGCCAGTCCGTAGATGGGGAACATCCAGAGATAGGTGGTGGAGGTCAAGCGCCAATCTCCGGCCAGGACAGACAGAAAGCCCGTCCACAGCACCTCCATCGACCATCCCAATAAACCGTAAATGAGAAATCGTCTAATCATGCACCTATTATTGGCCCCCCGGGGGTGC
>JAMCWI010000079.1:0-6975 GCA_023481335.1 Bacillota bacterium
GCAAGTCCGGCCTCATCAGCACCATGGTTAAAGCCGATGGTGTGGCCCATATCCCCTTAAACAAAGAAGGGGTAGAGGCCGGGGAACCGGTGGATGTCTGGCTGTTTTAAAATAAATATTTTGCAGAACAGGAGAAATGTCCATGCGAAATAAACGTGACGTTTACCTGGATGACCGTCCTTGGGAAGAAGCCCTGGAAGGGCTGCTGAAGCACCTGGAGGCCCTGGGTTCCCTAGCCCCCGGGGCACCGGAAGAGATTTCCGTGGAGGAGGCCCTGGGCCGGGTTACCGCAGAGCCCATTTTTGCCCGCAATTCTTCTCCCCATTACAATGCCTCCGCCATGGACGGCATTGCGGTGGACTCCTCCGTCACCTTTGGCGCCTCGGACGCTGTGCCCAAACAAATCCGGCTGGGGGACAAGGCCCAGGTGGTGGATACCGGTGATCCCATCCCGCCGGGTTGCGATGCCGTTATTATGATTGAGGATGTTCACTTTGTAGAAGAAGAGGTTTTTGAAATCACCTCGGCGGCGGCCCCCTGGCAGCATGTGCGGGCCATCGGGGAAGATGTGGTGGCCACCGAGATGCTGCTGCCCGCCAATCATAAAATCCGCTCCATGGATATCGGCGGCATTTTGGCCGGCGGAATTGCGAAAATTAACGTCCACCCCAGTCCGAAGGTAGCCCTGCTGCCCACCGGCACCGAACTGGTGCAGCCCGGCACAGACCTGAAGCCTGGCGATATCGTAGAATACAACACCCGGGTCTTCGGGGCCATGGTTGAAACCTGGGGCGGCGAGGCCCTGCGCTGGCCCATCACGGCGGACAACTGGGATCAGTTAAAGGAATCCGTTTTAAAGGCAGTTGATCAGGCAGATGTCGTGGTTATCAATGCGGGTTCTTCTGCCGGTCGGGAGGATTTTACCGCCGAATTGATCCGGCAGCTGGGCACCGTCTTAACCCACGGCGCTGCCATCAAACCCGGCAAGCCGGTGATTTTAGGGGAGGTTAAGGGCAAGCCGGTGATCGGTGTGCCGGGCTACCCCGTTTCAGCTTTCCTCACCATGGAGTTGTTTGTGCGGCCCATTGTGTATAAAAAGCTGGGGTCGGTACCGCCTGCTGCCAAGACCACCGAAGCCGTCATTTCAAGAAAAATGCCCTCCCCCATGGGCGTGGAAGAGTTTATCCGGGTGAAGATGGGCCAGGTGGGAGAGAAGATCATTGCCACCCCCATTTCCCGGGGCGCCGGGGTCATCATGTCCCTGGTGAGGGCGGACGGCATGCTGCGGGTACCCCGGTTATCCGAGGGGTTCCGGGCCGGCGAGACCGTGAAAGTTGAATTAATGCGCCCCCTGGAGGAGATCCGGCAAACCACCGTGATCATCGGCAGCCACGATATGGCCCTGGATGTGTTGGCCAATCACCTGCGCCGGAAGTTTCCCGAAGCCAGTCTTTCCAGCGCCAATGTGGGGAGCCTGGGGGGGCTTTCCGCCATTAAACGGGGCGAGTGCCACTGCGCCGGCAGCCACCTGCTGGACGAAGAAACCGGCGATTATAATGTGAGCTACGTTCAAAGGCTGTTGGGGGATCGCCCGGTTGTTTTGCTGAACCTGGTGTACCGCCGGCAGGGTTTGATGGTGGCCAAAGGCAACCCGTTGAACATCAAGGGATTGGAAGATTTAGCCCGGGAAGGGGTTCGCTTCATCAACCGCCAGCGGGGAGCGGGAACCCGCATTCTGTTGGATTACCGCTTGCAACAGCTAAACATTGACCCGGACAGCATCTACGGCTATAACCGGGAGGAATACACCCATATGGCGGTGGCCGCAGCGGTGGCCAGCGGCGCAGCCGATGCGGCTCTGGGTATCCTGGCGGCAGCCAACGCCCTTGATTTGGATTTTGTGCCGGTAGTGGAAGAACGCTATGACCTCTGCATCCCCGGGGAATATTGGGAGACCCCCTATATTACGCGGCTGTTGGATGTGATCGCCACACCGGAGTTTAGAAAGCAGGTGGAGGCCCTGGGAGGGTATGACCTGCGAGACTGTGGCGGTGTCATGTACCGGCAGGGGATTTAGGGGGCGTCATGAAGCAGGATCACACCGGGGGAAGCAGCCCGCCCTTAGCGGAGCTTTTCCAACCAGGCTGCAAAGTCTGGCTGGAAAGCGGCGGCACCAATTTCGGCGAGGGGCTGTATTACCTGTTAATGCATGTAAAAGAACACGGCTCCATTTCCCAGGCGGCCCGGGTCATGGGGATGTCCTACCGTGCTGCCTGGGGCAAAATTAAAACCGCGGAAAAAAACTGGGGAATCAAACTGGTAGAAACCCAGGTGGGGGGAGACACCGGCGGCGGTGCCTCCCTCACCCCGGAAGCCGGCAAGCTGTTGGAGGGTTTTGGGGTCTTTCGAAGCAGATTGGAGCAGGCGGCGGCAGAGATTTTCAGAGAAAGCTTTGGCTAAGGCTATGGGGTATTCCTCTGGGGTCAGGCCGTCAGCCGTCAGCCATCAGCCGTCAGCCGTCAGCCGTCAGCCGTCAGCCATCGGCCATCAGCTTTTTGCTATTAGGCATTTCTTCGGGGTCTGGATTTGTACATTTTTTTGGGCAAAATAGAAGGCCATGGACTAAAAAAATGGGGTAGGTTTTAATAGACCCTAGCCCAGCATTCTCTCAAGCAAAATGCTATTTATATAACATGATGCAAAAAGTCAAAACCAAAAAAGCTGATGGCTGATGGCTGACGGCTGACGGCCCGACCCCAAAGGAATACCCGCAAGCTTACCCCAAAATCCTCTCCGGATAGGTATACACATTCATGCGTTCGCCTTTGGCGAAGCCCACCACGGTGATGCCCAGTTTTTCTGCCATTTCCAAGCCCAGGTCGGTGGGGGCGGAGCGGGAGATGATGACAGGCAGGCCCATCTTGCCCACTTTAATCACGATCTCGGATGAAACCCGTCCGCTGAAGACAAGAATTTTATCGTCCAGGGGGATGCGGTTTAAGAAGGAACGGCCAAAGATTTTATCCACGGCGTTGTGGCGGCCCACATCTTCGTAAAAGAGGACCACTTCGGTGGCAGCGCAAAGGGCAGCGTTATGAACGCCGCCGGTTTCTTTAAATATAACCGACATTTCCTCCAAACGGTCCGACAAATCCCATACCTGTCCCGGGGTTACCAGCAGGCCGGCGGAAACTTTATTCATGCTTTTGGCATCATTTACAAAGTAAAAGACCGGCCGCCCCCGACCGCAGCAGGAGGTAATATTTCTTTTCAAGAACCTCGACTCAATCTCGCAGTCCGGTGCATCGATATGGACAATGCCGTTTTCTTGATCGACTTTAATATTTGCTATATCTTCGGGGGATTGCAAAAGGCCCTCTGAACAAAGAAAGCCCACAGCTAATTCTTCAAGAGCCTGGGGAGAGCATACCATCGTCACGAATTCTTTGCCGTTAAGGAATAAGGTTATGGGTACTTCCCGTACGATAACGTCCTCTGTACGGAATAACTTATCGCCCTTAATGCGGACAATTTTATGTGTGGTTTTATTGATCTGCCAAACCATTTCTCAACCCCCTAAAGATACCATAATCTCTACTTTATTTTAACCCAACCCTTCCCGAATGTGAAGGTTGTATCAATCATTGAGGTGAGAAACATTATGTACAAAATAGGCATCGTAACCATGAGTGACAAAGGTTCCCAGGGTCTGCGGGAAGATACCAGCGGCGCCGCCATTCGAGAACTGGTGTCCGGTATCGGAACAGTGGAGCAGTACCGCATTGTTCCCGACGACCCGGAAGTGATTAAGGAAACTTTAATGGAATTTGCCGATGTGCACCGGCTGGATCTCATTTTAACCACAGGGGGAACCGGTCTAAGCCCGAGGGATCATACACCCGAAGCCACCCTGGCTGTCATCCACCGGCAGGTTCCCGGCATTGCCGAAACCATCCGGGCCCTAAGCCTGCAAAAGACCCCCAAGGCCATGTTATCCCGGGCCGTCAGCGGAACCAGGGGAAGGACCTTGATCATCAATTTGCCGGGCAGTGTCAAGGGTGTAAGGGAGTGCCTGGAGGTTGTTCTGCCGGTGCTGCCCCATGGACTGGAGATTCTCAGCGGCAGAGGCGGCGAATGCGGCCATAATTGAGAGGTGAGAGGTTGGAAGTGGGAAGTGGGAAGCTTATGTTTGCCTTGGGCTTTTGAGCATGTATAAATGAGCATAAGAATTGGTAAAAATTTAAAATAAGAATTGCATAAAAAAACCAGGTATATGGCAAAAATAGTTTGTGGGTGGTGGGTGAATTAACAAACCCTGTAAATGTAATCTAGAAGGAGAAATTAAAAGAAAAATACCCGAAATCTGGTTATTGCCACCGCTAAATTGCTTTATTTTGTTATAGGGGTATTTGATTTTAATTTTCTTGTTCTGTATTATAATTACTGGGTGTTAGCACTCAACGTTAATGAGTGCTAACAAACAAAGCCCGTAAATTTAAAAACCTTAATATTAAGAAGGAGGGTTTTAGCGTTTATGATTAAACCTTTAGGTGACAGGGTGGTTGTAAAGGCAACACCCCAGGAAGAGAAGACCAAAAGCGGCATTGTCCTGCCGGACACTGCCAAGGAAAAGCCCCAGCAGGGAGAAGTGGTTGCCGTCGGTCCCGGCCGTCTGCTGGACAACGGCCAGCGTGCCACCATTGATCTGAAAGCCGGCGACAAAGTATTCTTCTCCAAGTATGCCGGCAATGAAGTGAAGATTGACGAAGAAGAGTACTTAATTTTACGTGAAATGGATGTTCTTGCTGTTATTGAATAACCACCCCGTCTGTACAGTCTAGAAATTAAAATTTAAGCTTTTCATATCTAAGGAGGTCATGAACCTTGGCTAAAGAAATTATTTTCCGCGAAGATGCTCGCAAAGCTCTGGAAAGAGGCGTTAACGCCCTGGCCGAAGCTGTTAAAGTAACCCTTGGACCCAAGGGACGCAATGTTGTTCTCGACAAAAAGTTTGGTGCACCCACCATCACCAACGACGGTGTAACCATTGCCCGAGAGATTGAACTGCCCGATCACTTTGAAAACATGGGAGCTCAACTGGTAAAAGAAGTTGCCACCAAGACCAACGACGTGGCCGGTGACGGTACCACCACCGCCACCGTACTGGCCCAGGCTCTGGTGCGTGAAGGTCTGAAAAACGTTGCTGCCGGCGCAAACCCCATGGTGATCAAGCGCGGCATCGAGAAGGCTGTGGAAAAGGCTGTTGAAGAAATCAAAGCCATGTCAGTACCCGTTGAAAGCAAAGAAGCCATTGAGCAGGTAGCCACCATTTCCGCCAACGATGACTCCATCGGCAAACTGATTGCCGAAGCCATGGAGAAAGTGGGCAAAGACGGTGTTATCACCGTTGAAGAATCCCAGGGTATCGGCACCAACCTGGAAGTGGTAGAAGGGATGAACTTCGACCGCGGCTACATTTCCCCTTACATGATCACCGATACCGACAAGATGGAAGCATCCCTGTCCGATCCTTACATCTTGATTACCGATAAGAAGGTTTCCTCCATTCAGGAAGTTCTGCCCATCCTGGAAAAAGTGATTCAAACCGGCAACAAGCCTGTTCTGCTGATTTGCGAAGACCTGGAAGGCGAAGCCCTGGCCACCCTGGTGCTGAACAAACTGCGCGGCACCCTGAATGTGGTTGCCGTTAAAGCTCCCGGCTTTGGCGACCGCCGTAAGGCTATGCTGGAAGACATCGCCATCCTGACCGGCGGCACTGTAATCACCGAAGAAGTAGGTCTCAAGCTGGATAAAACCACCCTGGATATGCTGGGTACCGCCCGCCAGGTTCGTATTAAGAAAGAAGAAACCATCATTGTTGGCGGTGCCGGCGAACAGTCCAACATTGAAGGCCGTATTGCCCAAATCAAGAAGCAAATCGAAGAAACCACTTCCGATTTCGATCGTGAAAAACTGCAAGAGCGTCTGGCCAAACTGGCTGGCGGCGTAGCTGTCATCCAAGTTGGTGCAGCCACCGAAGTGGAAATGAAAGAAAAGAAACTGCGCATTGACGATGCTCTCAACGCGACCCGTGCTGCAGTAGAAGAAGGTATTGTACCCGGCGGCGGTACCGCTTTTGTGGACCTTATCGCTTCCCTGGACAGCGTCAGCGCACAGCTGGAAGGCGACGCCAAGACCGGTGTAGACATTGTGAAGCGCGCTCTGGAAGAACCCCTGCGCCAAATTGCCAACAACGCCGGCCACGAAGGTTCCGTGGTGGTTGAAAAGGTACGCGCCAAGGAAAAGGGCATCGGCTTCAACGCCATGAGCGAAGAATATGTTAACATGATTGCCGCCGGTATCGTTGACCCGGCAAAAGTGGCCCGCTCCGCCCTGCAAAACGCTGCTTCCATCGCAGCCATGATCCTGACCACCGAAACCCTGGTTTCCGACAAGCCTGAAAAAGACGGCGGAAACCCCATGGCCGGTATGGGCGGCATGGGTGGCATGGGCGGCATGATGTAATTTAAAATCTTAGAACCGCATAAAATTAAGGGTTCCAAGATTTTAAATACCCTGGAAATATCCATAGGGTAACAAAAGGGTAAAATTTTTAGTCAAAATAAAATCCATAACCTGATAGGGTTATGGTAAACCTTAGAGGCTTCTCATGAGTTCGCCGAACTTTTGGGAGGCCTCTGTTTTTATTCCAAAACGTCTTTATCCACTGGAATTTTTCCGACAGCGGGGCCGGATCTTTGGGCTGGGCTTTAGGGTAGGGTGAATCTCCACTGTGTTGTTGGTTGGCTGTGACCTCGCCGGTATCTTACTGAGAAAAATAAGTGCTATCGAAAACATCTCTGGTCTAGGGGTAAGGGGAATATTTCGACACGGTAGAGCACTGAGTAAAAATTCTTGAATATACAAAATACAACAATTTTTTATATCAAGATTCACAATTAGAAGGAGTACAAA
>JAMCWI010000079.1:6985-7763 GCA_023481335.1 Bacillota bacterium
TACAAATATTTTCATGGAAATTATCCCTAAATGAACCTCGTAGGCTTTTCGGCATTGAAATTTGTGTAAGTTCCGAACGTTAGAAGGAACATTTTGTATAGACTGTTATCGTGGTAAAGCTTTACTTGGTAAGTTCATGTTTTTCGTATAATGTGGATAGATTCAAAGGCTGGAATTTGTTATTTAATTGATATCCAAGATAGTAATGCTTGGCCTTATAAAAGCCGTGTTCAGGATATGCTGGATGATTTAATTTCGGAGGAATATTTATCAACATATGAATGATTGGGGGCAGAAAATGGAACAGAATGATTGCGCCTTTTGTTGTGAGCCTTGTCAGAGAAATAGAACAATAAGAGATTTGATTAAGCTGGGGATGGATCTTGCCGGTTGCGACGATGAACAGGTTATACTAAATAAAGCCTTGAAAGCCGTACTATCAGCTTTTGAAGGAAGATGGTGCGTGTTGCGCATCTTGGATGAGAAGACGGGTGAATTGACAATCAAGGCCAGCGCAGGTATTCCGGAAAAAATAATGAGCATGGCAACGACAGTCAAACCGGAGGGGACTCTGCTTGGCAAAGTTTTATCCAGTGGAGTTACGTTGAGGATAGAAAATATAAATGAAGATAATAGTAAAATAATGCCATATTGCGCTGATGAAATAAAATCTGTGCTCGTGGCTCCACTAAAAACTAGCAGGAAGATTATCGGCACATTGAAAATATACTCGTCTGAGCCGCAGCAATGGTCAAAGCATGATTATCTGTTTTTGACC
>JAMCWI010000145.1 GCA_023481335.1 Bacillota bacterium
ATAAGAGGACAAGGGGGGGAGAACATTGGTAAACTATGTTTGGTTAGGCATGATGGTTTTTGGCATTCTGGTGGCCGGTGCCCAGGGACAGATTGAAGTGGTTACCAAAGCAGCTTTGGACGGGGCGCAGGTGGCCGTAAAAACTTCCCTCAGCTTAATTGCCATCATCACCTTTTGGCTTGGCATTATGAAACTGGCGGAAGCCGCAGGTTTAGTAAGGGTCTTGGCCCGGCTGGTAAAGCCGGTTACGAGTTTTTTGTTTCCCAGTGTACCCAAGGACCATCCGGCCATGGGTGCCATTGTCATGAACCTAAGTGCCAATATCCTGGGGTTGGGCAATGCCGCGACCCCCATGGGACTTATTGCCATGCAGGAACTGCAAAAGTTAAACAAACATCGGCCGGATACCGCCTCCGAAGCCATGTGTACTTTTTTAGCCCTCAATACCGGCTGCATCACCATCATCCCCACCACCATCATCGGCATCCGGGTAATGTACGGCAGCCAGGACCCTACGGAAATTGTAGGCACCACCATCTTTGCCACCCTTTGCGGCATGACCGTCGCCATAGTGGCGGACAGGATCCTGCGGGGTCTGTACCGGAACAGGTGGTGATACCGTGTACGAGTTAATTAACGAAATTTCCCGTTGGGCCATACCCATCATGCTGCTGATCATCCCGCTAATCGCCTTTGTCAGGAAGGTACCGGTCTTTGAAACCTTTGTGGAAGGGGCGGAGGCCGGCTTTTCCACAGCCATCAAGACCATCCCCTTTCTTACGGCCATGCTGGTGGCTGTCAGCATATTTCGTGCCTCCGGAGCGATGGAACTGCTAGCCTCCTGGCTGGCACCGGTTTTAAGCGTCATCGGCATCCCTGCGGACATCCTGCCCCACGCGGTTATGCGTCCTTTGTCCGGGGGCGCCTCCCTGGGGATTGCCACGGAAATCATCAAGACCCACGGGCCGGACAGCTTCATCGGCCGTCTGGTGTCCACCATGCAGGGCAGCAGCGACACCACCTTTTATGTACTGACCCTGTACTTCGGCTCGGTGGGCATCCGCAAATACCGTTATGCCGTGGGGTCCGGCCTGGCAGCGGATTTTACCACATTAATTGCATCCATCTTCATTTGCAATCTAATGTTTTAGTTCTGCCCAGCTCGGGAAAGCTATGCACTGAACCGGTTATTTTTTTTGTTAAAAACAGAGAGAAGGGATTCCGAACCGATATGGAAGAAAGACTGCAGAAAGTACTGGCCAAAGCCGGTGTAGCCTCCCGGCGGCACGCCGAAGAACTGATTACCGGCGGCAAAGTAAAGGTAAACGGCAAAGTCATTACCGAACTGGGCACCAAAGTCAATGCCTATAAAGATAAAATACAGGTCAACGGCAAACCCCTGCCGCCACTGGAACAAAAAATCTATCTCATCCTTAACAAACCACGGGGCTATGTAACCACCCTCAGCGATGAGCGGGGACGCAAAACCGTGGTGGATCTGCTGAAAGGAGTGGACCAGCGGGTTTATCCCGTAGGAAGGCTGGACTATGATTCCGAGGGTCTGCTGCTCCTAACCAACGACGGCGAATTAACCCAGGCCCTGACCCACCCCAAGCATGAAGTGAAAAAAACCTACATGGCCCGGGTGGAAGGCATCCCCGAACCGGACAAACTACAGGCCATGGCCAAGGGACTAACCCTGGAGGACGGCCCCACCGCCCCGGCGGATGTAAAAATGACCAACATCCAGGACGGCCGGGCCCTGCTGCAAATCAGCATCCACGAAGGCCGCAACCGCCAAGTCCGACGCATGTGCGAGCATATCGGCCATGAAGTGCTCCGCCTGCGCAGAACCCGCCTGGGGCCACTGGAACTGGGGGATCTAAAATCCGGTGAATTCCGGCCCTTAACCAAGCCGGAACTAAAGGAACTCATGACCCTGGCCGGATTAAAGCTGGATGTAAGGAACCTGGCACCGGTCAATGCACAACCTGTAAAACCTCGCCGGAGAAACCCCGCCTCCTCCCAGCCTGCAGGGAAAAGTCTACATAAAGACAGACCAGCCGGAGGTCCTAGGAACAAAAATACACGGAGTGAAGAATCCCCTTTCACTCCCCGGGCAAAGGGTTTACATAAAGACAAAACAACCGGCACAGGCAGAAATAAAAATGTGAGGGATGAAGAAACATCCTTTAACGCCAGAGACAAAAGCCCATTTAAAGGCAAACCGACCGGCACAAACAGGAACAAAAATGTTCGGAGCGAGAAACCAACAGGCAACCCGATGGCAAAAGGCTCACCAAAAGGAAAACCAGCCCCTAAAGGAAAGGCAACCCCCCAGACCCAGAAAGGAAAGCCCAGGGCTAAATAAGACCTAAGGAGACTACAGTAGTAAAATAGGAAAACAAACGGTTTACATAAAGAGAAGTCAGTCCCTAGGAAGGGCAATCCCCGGATTCCAGAAAGGAAAGTCCTTGGTTTTTATAAAAACCAGAGGGAGAGGCACAAAAACAAAAAAAGGAAGAAAAGTAAAGTTACGGTTAGTAAGGGAGGTCCGTTATCCTCGACGACCGACTTTGCGGAGTGCCGGTAACAGCACTTGGTGAGCGGAGGGTGAAATGAGGGTGGCGCGAACAGGACGTTCGCGCCAGCCGAAGCGGGACATGGACGTCCCGTTGAGGCGACCCTCATTTCGCCCGGAGCGAACCATAGTGCTGTCGGCGCGGAGCGTTGGAGGGAGTGAGGATAACGGACCTCCCGACCCCAAGCATGCAGGAACTTCAACAACCGTGCATAACCACCCTGCAAGATAACTAACATATCATAACTACAACCAACCTAAAATTGGCATAAACCATCCCCCTCTCCGGCAATATTATTAGATATAGGCTAATAGAGGGGGATTTTCATGCCGTACTGCAACGTCTGTGGCAATCAAGAAAGCCTGGCCAGCTCAAAGCTTCCTCCCGGCGCGGACACCGCCAACGCCCCGCCCTATGGTTTGCTGGGCAACTTTGACGAAGACGGCTGCCTGACCACCATGGAATGCCAGGGGGCCAGCCTGGACGACGCCCAGGAAGCCTATGAACGCCCGGAAGAATATTTTGATACCTGCCCGGTTTGTGGTTCCCGAGACATTCGTTGGTAAACCTTAGCAGGAATTTGCCTCGCCGAAATCGAATGATTTATAGGAAGTTTGGTGAGGAGGGTTTCCTATGAATACACAAAATGACGATCTTATGCATCGGCCCCTCAGAGTTAGGGTACGGATGGATTTTAGAGGGAATGGCAAGCCAGGGCGCTTTTTATTCGGGGGGAAACCCAGCGACAAAGCTGCCGAGGAACTAAGAGAACAGCAGGTGGCTGTTTTTCGGAATGTGCCTATTCAGGGCATTCAGGTTGAAGACATCGACATGAGCGCGGAAGTTTACACCGTGCAGGACGAAGTGACCGGCCACGAAGTGGCCTACGCCCCGGTTAATCTGCAGCTGCGGGCGGAAACCCTGGAGGATGTCGTTAAATTTATTGCCAGGGATGACTTCCGCAAAATTGAAATCATTGACCCGCCCAACCTGTCGCTCACCAAATACGATGTAGAAAGACTGCTTTTCAGAGTGGCCGAAGAAATGAGAATATACCGCTCCCTGCTGGAAAGAAGATACAACAGCCGCTAGGTTTTGGCATAATTTAACATACCGCCGCATATACAATCAGTGTTAGGAGGCGGTGGTATGAGAAGAATAAGACCCCCTGTATTCAACACCATAAGGGCAGAAAAATACCTGCTTGGGCTGATTGCTCTAAGTGCTGCTTTATTATGGTTTTACCACTCCTTTTTAGCACAGTCGCCCTCCTGGCAAGTGATCAGCCGGGTGGGTTCCGATGCCCAGCAGGCAATGAAACCCCTGGAGGGGGTTGAAAACACCGTCATCCTGCAATTGGTCAATTTTTCCACCCTTCCCAAAGCAAAGGTGCTGGTGAACGGTCAAGTAATGGGAGATTTCTCCCACCCCTACGTTTCCGTCCCGGTTGCCGAAGGGGATTGGCTTGAGGTGGATACCACCTATTATGACCACAGGGTTACCATAAGAGTGCTGGACAGCACCCGGCAGGTCATTTCACCTGCGAAGGGAAAAGAATTTTCCCTTAAAAAAACAGTGGCTGCCATAGGACAGGTGAAACTGGCGGCCGAATGACGAGAGTGTTTGCATTTAGGAACAAGCTGTAATATAATCTAGGCAACCCACAGGGAATAAGGCAATATCGCTCCTGACGGGCTGTTATTTTTTTGGGGGTGTTTGTTTGGTTCTCCACGGAAGCAGAAAAGTAGCCAGGGTTGCCATTGAAATGGCTATGACAGAAACCAGGGAACAGGAAAAAGAATATAAAACCAGATTTTTAAACGAGGGCATCCGCACAGCGGCGGTGGATTACGGCGGAGATTTTATCTCTTCCGTCAACCGCATTATCGAACGGGCTGTGGTGGCTGCCAAAAGGGAAGGGGTTATCAAAGAGATTCATGCGGACGAAGGTGCCGTTGCCGGTGCCACCCGGGAGGCCCTTTCCATGATTATGCCCAAGGCTGTAGGCTTAAACGTGGGGGGCAAAATCGGTATTGCCCGGCAGGCCGACCACATCAGTGTAGCAGTATTTTTTGGGGTGGGCCTTTTGCACCTTGACGAAGTGGCCATAGGGCTGGGGCACCGCGCTGTTTCAAGTCCGTAGATCAGGGAGGTTGGCAGGATGGTTTGTTATGTTAGGGGAATTAGAGGAGCTATTACGGTAGAACGGAATCACCCGCAGGAAATTATTGAGGCAACCCAGGAGTTAATAAAAACCATCGTTGAACGCAATCAGTTGTCCGCAGAAGATATTTGCAGTGCTTTCTTTACGATAACACCGGATTTAAATACAGAATTTCCTGCTAAGGCTGCCCGGGCCATGGGTTGGGACTTGGTTCCCCTCCTTTGCGCCCAGGAACTGGACGTGGCGGGAGCCCTGCCCCGGTGTATCCGGGTGTTGGTGCATGTGAACACCCACAAATCCCAAGGAGAAATTAAGCATATTTACTTGCGGCAAGCGTCTGCTCTCAGACCAGACCTTGCAGAATAAAGTACTAGGCCGGGGGTAACCACCCCGGCCTGTTTAAATCGTTTCCCAATATTATTTTTCTGTGTTGTAGCCGCCATAGAAGCCTTGGCCGAAGAACAGCAGGATGAGAATTAAGAAGATGATAAAGGAAAAGTTGCTGCCGTAACCGCCACCATAACCGTAACCCATAATATAACCCCCTATTTTTTATTTTTTAAGCGGGGCCTGCAATGGCCCCCTAAAGTATTACTTCTCTACGCTGTAGCCGCCGTAGAAACCTTGACCGAAGAACAACAGGATCAGGATTAAGAAAATGAGAAAACTAAAGTTTCCACCATAACCGTAACCGCCCATCAAGCATCCTCCTTTTTGTTTTTTTTAACTTTCACCCCATAATATGGCAAATGCTTTCAAAATGTGTCTTAATTCTGCTTATAAAATTAAATTACTTCTCTGCGCTGTAGCCGCTGTAGAAACCTTGACCGAAGAACAACAGGATCAGAATTAAGAAGATGAGAAAACTCCAATTTTCACCATAACCGTAACCGCCCATCGTAACGCCTCCCTTAATAATAAAATTTTTTGGGTGCCACCCTTGCTAACATAATAAGAAAATAGGCTCTGAAATGTTACAATCCATAACAAGAATTCTTTGCTAAATGATCCGGATTCATCTTTTCACCATGAGAAGGAAAGTCAGAGAGAAATTCAATAAATAAAGAACCCCCGGATCGATTTTTAAAGTCGACCGGGGGTTTTTGTTTACTTCATGCCGAGCTCCTCTGCCAGGGCGGTCCAGGCAGGCAGTGACTTTTGAATGATGTCCATGTCAATGCAGTAAGCCAGCCGGAAAAAGCCCGGGGTGCCGAAGCCGCTGCCGGGCACCACCAAAATGTTATGGCTGACGGCTTTCTTGGTGAATTCCAGGTCATCCGGTAACGGGGATTGGCAAAACAGGTAAAAGGCTCCCTGGGGTTTCACCATTTTAAAGCCAAGGGAAGTCAAGTGGTTGTAAAGCACGTCACGTTTTTCCCGGTATTCGGCAATGTCCACCGATTCCCGCTGCAAACCGGCCACCAATCGTTGCATTAAAGCAGGCGCGTTGACAAAACCCAGGGTTCTGTTGCAGAAAACAAGACCCTCAACCAAGGTGTCAGCTCCGTCCAGTTTGGGGTTTACGGCGATATAACCGATGCGCTCACCGGGCAATGCCAGGTCCTTACTGTGGGAGGTTACCAAAATGGCATTGGTTATGTATTTAAATACCGGGGGAACCTGCACGCCGTCGTAAACAATCTTGGCATAGGGTTCATCCGAAAGAACAAAAATCGGCCGTCCCAGTTCTTTGGATTTCTCCTCCACCAACTTGCCAAGGGCGGCCAGCACCTCGGCCGAATAAACCACGCCCGTGGGGTTATTGGGGGAGTTGATAATGATGGCCCGGGTTTGAGGATTCATGGCGGCCGCAATGGCTGCCAGGTCAGGCAGATAAGCATCGGTGGTGGGAACTGCCTTTAAAACGCCGCCATGGTTATCTGCATAAAACCCATATTCTACAAAATAGGGTGATAAAACAATCACTTCATCTGCCGGATTCAGGATGGTCTTTAGGATTACATTCAGCCCGCCGCCTGCCCCCACGGTCATCACAACATGTTTGGCCTCAACGGGCAGCCCGGACTGTTCAGCCAGGACATCGGCCACAGCCGAACGGGTTTCCGGATAGCCGGCATTGCTCATGTACCGGTGCATACCGGGCATGGGATTAAGGGCTAAATTCTTAAGTTCCTGCCGGAATTTCTCCGGTGGTTCCACCGAAGGGTTGCCGATGGTAAAGTCAAAAACTTTGTCGGCCCCGTGAATTTTTCTTAAACGATCCCCTTCTTCGAACATTTTGCGGATGTAAGATGCACGGCCCAGAAATGAAGCGACCTTATCGGAAAGTACCATGTGCATACTCCTTTCACTTGGATTCCCATCTATTGTAACACCATTAGCATAGAAAATTACAAAAAAACTACAAATTTTCCAAAGGGAATTGCCAGCAGCTAAAAGGAAGTGGTAATATTAACTTTGTAGAATGGCAGCCGCAATGGCAGGTAGGATGGTAGAACGGTTAGGAGGGATATTTATGTCTATTTTTGGCCGGTTCTGACACTCTTCCCAGGGGTGTCTTTTTATTATTGTTTGTGCTGGTTATATTAAGAATGGCAGTGCCCTATGAGAAAGGGCGGAAGGAGGATTTTTATGATTGTGGTCATGAGCCCGCGAGCAGATGAAGATAGAATCAATGCGGTGACGGAAAGGCTCAAACGAGCCGGGTTTAAAATACATCTTTCCCAGGGGGTGGAGCGAACCATCATCGGCGCCATTGGAGATAAGACCAGAATGGGTGATTTGGCTTTGGAAGCGATGCCCGGTGTAGAAAATGTTGTACCAATTCTGCAGCCCTACAAACTTGCCAGCAGGGCCTTTAAGGAGCAGGACACGGTGGTTAAAGTCGGCGGCATTGAGATTGGCGGCGGTCAAATCCACGTGATGGCCGGCCCCTGTGCCGTGGAGAGCAGGGAACAACTTTTAGAGTCTGCGGAAATCGTGAAAGCTG
>JAMCWI010000155.1 GCA_023481335.1 Bacillota bacterium
ACTTGGCCGAAAAGGAACAGCAAAACCTGTACAAGACCATGCAGTCGGAGGATTGTGCCCCGTCTTTGGTACAAGCGCAGCGAATGAAAAAGCTTAGTCAGGATGGTAGACTGAGTGTAGATGTCATCTTTTCCATTCTTACCGAGGAAAAACCCAACCAGAAGGGGAAATTTAATATTCAGCGAGAACGCATCGACCGTTTTTTTCCCATGAGCTTTACCGAAAAACAAAAGGAGGATTTGATAATCAAGTTGCTTGAAGGCTGGTACAAGAAGCGGCAGAAGGAACAGGAACGATGAAACAGGGTATGACCGTGTAAAGAAAATCAAAGGTTAACCCCGACTTATTTTTAGGGCTGTAAAAACGGGAGGTGTTAAAAATCAAAGAACTTATTATTGCAGAAAAGCCGTCAGTCGCCCGGGATCTGGTAAACGTGTTGGGGCGCTTCAATAATAGGGATGGGTATCTGGAAAGCAGTGACTACGTTGTGACTTGGGCCGTGGGCCACCTGGTTACCCTGGCGGAGCCGGAAGACTACGACGAAAAATATAAAAAATGGCTGATGGAAACTCTTCCTGTTATTCCGGAAAGCTTCAAGTTGAAGCGCCCCAACACTACAGCTAAGCAGTTGAAAGTAATAAGAGATCTCATCAAGCGCCAGGACATAACCAGCCTTGTAAACGCCTGTGATTCGGGGCGCGAGGGTGAACTCATTTTCCGCTACATATATCACATAACCGGCTGCAGGAAGCCTTTCAAAAGACTCTGGTTGTCCGAAACAACTCCAGAGGCTGTAAAAAAAGCTTTTGCAGCGCTTATCCCCGGGGAGAAGATGGACAGGCTGGCCTACGCGGCGGAGGCTAGGAGCCGGGCCGACTGGCTCATTGGGATAAACTCCACGAGGGCCTTCACCGTAAAGCATAACAACTTACTTTCTGTTGGCCGCGTCCAGACCCCTACACTTGCCCTGATTGTCAACAGGGAAAGAGAAATCAGCAATTTTATATCTGAGCCTTACTGGGAACTATACGCCACATTCCTTATAACTGACGGAGAAATGTATCAGGGGAAATGGTTTAAGGAGGACAATGAACGGTTTAAATCCCAGGAAGCTGCGGCCGAAATAGCCAACAAGGTTGAGGGCAAAAATGCTGTAGTAATACTGCTGGAGGAAAAAGACGAGTCCGAACCCCCTCATATGCTGTTTAACCTGAATGATTTGCAGAAGGAGGCCAATAGAAAGTATGGTATGACTGCTTCAAGAACCCTGGAGGTTGCCCAGGATCTCTATGAGAAAAAGAAGCTCTTAACCTATCCCCGTACCGACAGCAGGCATATAACCACCGAGCTGGCCGGCACGTTGAAAAAAAGGCTGCAGGCCTTGACTTCAATTTCTGATTACGCCCCGTTTGCCGCCAGTGCCAAAGATGCGGGGACGCCTGGGAAACGCTACGTCGATAACGGCAAGGTAAGTGACCACACCGCCCTTTTACCTACTGAAATAAGGCCCGAGCTCAGTAACCTGAGTCCGGAGGAAAGAAACATATACGACCTTGTGGCAAGAAGGTTTATGGCCATATTCTTCCCGGCCGCACAGTACAAAAAGACCCGTGTCATAACGGAAGCAGACGGGGAAACATTCATAACCTCCGGCAGGGTGGAGTTAATTGCCGGTTGGAAAGCTCTATATGCGGCTGTGCAGGACAATGAAAAAACAGAAGCTGACCAAAACGGTGATCAGGCCGAGATTAGACTGCCGGCAATTACCCGGGGAGAAAGAGTAAATACCAGCAGTACAGAGATTATGGAGAAGAAAACAAAGCCTCCAAAGAGATATACAGAGGCCTCGTTGCTGGCGGCCATGGAGGGCGCCGGCAGGTTTTTGAATAATGATGAGCTGAAAGAGGCAATGAAAGGCCACGGCCTGGGAACACCGGCCACCAGGGCGGCAACTATCGAAAGATTGTTACATGTAGGCTATATCGAAAGGAAAAGCAAGTCTTTGCTGCCCACGGTCAAGGGTATCTCCCTGATCGACCTGGTGCCGGAGGAAATAAAAAGCCCGGAGATGACCGGCAGGTGGGAAAAAAACCTTTCGGACATTGAAGACGGAAAGGAAAATCCGAAAGAATTTATGGCCGGCATAATCGGGTTAACCCGTCAAATTGTAGACCTGGCCAAAAGCCAAAATCCCTCAGAACAGGCCGGAGCAGGACTATCAAGAGAACGGGAAGAGATAGGCAAATGTCCAAAGTGCGGCCGGCCCGTGGTGGAAAACCAAAAGGGCTACGGCTGTACTGGCTACAAAGAGGGCTGCAGCTTTGTCATCTGGAAAGAGATCGCTAAGAAAAAAATATCTGCAAACCAGGCCAGGACACTGTTAAAGAACGGAAGAACAGGGGTAATAAAAGGCTTCAAATCCAGGGAAAAGCAACAGAAATTTGATGCTGCCTTGGTTTTAAGCGAGGATTATAAAGTGGTATTCGATTTTGGGAACAGGGGGTAGTGTTGTAATGCCGGTAATTGAAATAATGATGAGTAAGAGGAAGTCAACTGATTACAAGACAAGGTTTAAAGATAACCTGGACCGGGTAGGAAGCATATATCTGTCCAACCAAATGGCCGAAAGGATTGGCATAAACGGGGAAATAACCATAGAGCTTGCTCCCGACAAGGACCAACTGAAGCCAG
Source organism: Bacillota bacterium (assembly GCA_023481335.1). GTDB lineage: Bacteria > Bacillota > Desulfotomaculia > Desulfotomaculales > Desulfotomaculaceae > JAMCWI01. Next base: position 2,692 of record JAMCWI010000155.1, read on the forward strand.
ACGGATATGTAACATCATTCGTAAGGCAGAAAGAGACACTAAAAAAAGTAAGGTACAACGAAGACACCCGGGAGCTTGGAGCACTGGGTGTTATTTATGTCTCTAAAAAGCTTCTGGAAGAAATGGGGTGCAGCCCGTGTGACACCATAGCCTTAAGAATCCCTGGGCAGAACGACACCGGGGGTGAAGCCTATGCTCAACAAAGGTGATAGCCGCATTCTCCTGCCCAATGATAGCCTCAAAAAATTATGCGCAGGCTTCTTACCCGGGCTGGAAGCAACTGCAGAGAAAATATCACCTTTTCTAAAGCAAAATAAAAAAATACTAATATCCGCAGCTGTTATACTGCCTGCAGGTTATATTGCCGATGTGTGGCTTTTGGGCTCAGCGTCAGCGGTTTTTTATGACCTGGTTGTAAATCTCAAAAGTGAGATGCATAGTGTTTTTGAAAAGGCACCGGTAATGAAGGTCAACAATGCGTCCTGGTACTTCGGACACCCTTTCACCATTTCCTGGGCATGGCTGACAAAATCATCGAGCGAACTTTCAACGCCGGGTGTCCGGGACATATGGGCCGCCGTAAATATGCTTTTCGGAAGCGCCGCCCTGGCCATGTACTGCAGAGGCAAATGGTACAAGCTTATGCAGAATAAAAATGATTCAAGGCATGTGCATGGGCTAAAGGTGGTGGATAACCCTGCCTTTGGAACAACCAGGTGGGCGGGCCCGGCCGACATATCCCATCTCTGTGAATTCGGCCCTCCAAGGAAAGGCAAGGGAGGAGTGGTCTTGGGAAAACTGGACGGGAAAATAGTAAGAATAATCCCGGGGAAAAACACGAAAAAAGATGAGCTTGGGCTGACCGGCCATGTGGTGGTATATGGCGTAACCGGTTCTGGCAAATCGTACACTTTTGGGAGAAACAACATAATAGCCGGTGTAGAAGATGGCCAGTCAATGATCATAATGGACTCCAAGGGAGAACTCCTGTATACACTGGGTCCATGGTTAAAAAGCCTGGGATATGATGTGCCGGTATTCAATCTGGTTAATCCGGAACACAGTCACCGGTGGAACCCAATTATGGAATGCCTTAATGACGAGGAAATAGCGGAAATGGCATCATGTATGATTGAGAATGCGGCCAAAGACAACAATGGATATTTCGTCAATAAAGAAGTTCAACTTTTTGAGGCCATATCAGGATTGCTAAAGGACGCATTTAAGCATGAACAGGCTCATCCCCGTTCGGCACTGTCTATATCTTCATGGACTAAAGAGAAGCTGGAGCAGGTTTTCTCAAATGCCTACAGGGAGAAAAAGATAAGCGCCACAATATACGAAAGGTGGCGGGGAGCTGCCAGTGCCAACCTGGACAACGCCACTTCCGGACTCACTGCCAAATTGAAAATAATAACCACCAGGGCGCTGGCAGCCCTAATGTCCGGCCATGAAATAGACCTTGAAAGCATCGGCAAAAAGAAGACAGCCCTTTTTTGTATACTACCGGTTAAAGGCAGCGAGGTCTTAAAGCCAATATTATCAGTGTTCTACATGTTTCTATTCAACAGGCTTTATGAGCTGGCGGACAAAAACGGGGGACGCCTGCCGGTGGAAGTACGCTTTGTTCTTGACGAATTTGCCAACATAGGAAGAATACCAGGTTTCTCAGAGAAAATATCAACTGCCAGAAGCCTTGGAATACTGCTGCAATACATACTGCAGGGCCGTAGTCAGTTAAACGATGTTTACGGCTACGAAGGGGCAAGCAATATACTGGCAAGCACGCCGATATCACTGCTTCTGGGGGTGGCCCCGGATGATGAGGTTACCAAAGAACTGTTCAGCAATAAGCTTGGTGAGGCCGCAGTGGAAATGAAGCATTACCGGAAGGACGTTTCAACAGTAATACAAAAGATAGAACTGCCAAAGGAAACTGTTATCATCGGTAGAAGAAAGCTCATGGAGAAATATGAAATTAAGGAAATGAGTACAAAATACTGCATTGCGGACGTCCAGGCAAGCAAGCCCATGTTTATGAGGAAAGTAGGCTGGGTTGAACTGCCCCAGGCCGCAGATATACTAAGATGCGGCAGGTTACCGGTGTCGGAATATATTCCGGCAAGGTCACTGGAAATTGAGTTGCCCATAGATGAAATGTTCGATAACGCCGGTGGAGTGCAAACAGCCGCAATGCTCTGGGGGATTAAAAAGGCATCTGCCGGCCAGGGAATAGTAATACTGGCTAAAGAGGATGAACCTCCAGGTAGTAAAGATAAGGTTAGTATGAAACCGTATGCCGAGGCCAAAGCCGATAAAAATGAAACAGATAAAAAAGAAAATATGGTTGAACTAACAAGTATAAACCCTTCGGAGTACAGCGCCAGTGAAAATACACAGGCAGATGACGTTGAATCCCGGGGGTTTAATGTTTCATCACCAATAATTTAAAGAGAAAGGATGGTTTACATGGAATTCAAAATTGCTCCCGAGGGACTGAAGCTGCGCGACATTGACGTGTGGGAGGACCTTTACGAAGCCATGGAAAGGGGTACATCGGTTGAAGCGGTGATAACCCGGGTGAGACGTCCAGGTGGTGAAGAGAATGGTGAAGATAACAACATGGGCCAGGATAAGAACAAAGGTGAGGAATGCTGGGAATTGGTCTTTGATAACAAGCCCGAAATTATCGGCCTGTGCTCTATAAAAGAGTGCGGGCTGCCGGATGGGACACCCATAAATGACTTCGTTGGCCAGAGGATAAGCTGCAAAGTCAGAAGAATCGAAAAGAAAAACTCTGCGGTGGTATGCAGCCGCAAGGAAGCAGTGGAAAGTTCCTTCAACAGGTTGGTCGGCCAGCTGGCCCAGGGGGAAGAAATAAACGCCGTGGTCAGGGTGGTAAACCGTCATGTATATGTTGACATAGGCGGCGGTGCCATCGTCAGGATCAACCAGGACAAGGCCCGCTTGTCTGATGGTGTCCCACTGGATGTGCAGTATGAGGTGGGCGCTATCATCAAGGTCATTGTCACCGCCTTGGACAAGGAGACAAAACATATTGAGGTGGAGCCCTCTGATCCATGGAGGGAAAAGCATTACAAGCGGGGCGAGGTTGTGGCCGGCCAGGTAATACAGATAAGGGATAACCTGGCCTTTGTCAAAGTGCGGCAGGGATTAATTGGTCGTGTCTACTACAGACGCAGCGATAAATACAATGTAGGTGACTACATACAGGTCCAGGTAATGGACTATAACCAGGATAAGCACCGCCTTCACCTGATCTGCTATGATGCAAAAAGAGTGAATGATCGCAGGCGGGAGAGAGCAAAAAACAGGCGTAGGCAAATCGGCTTAAACCCCCAGGGAGACGAAATAAAGACTTTGGGTGGCTTTGATGCTGTCCCAGGAGATACCCAAAACGCCGAAATGGATGATATCAAAAAGTCGGGAAAAAACAGTCCGAAGTCATCTAAGGCGGTGGATGAAGTTGTATAAGGACAGTGCGTTTGCCATCGGTACTGGAGTTAGAAAGCTTTTATATCCGTTAAAAATTAATGAGCTTCACGGTAATAAAAACTTCGGGCTTATTAAATATATCAGTGAGGCGGAGTATCTTACAGCAACGTCAATAGCCACTTTAATGGGAGCTTCAAGAATGAAAATTCAAAAGTACCTTGGGGACATATGGAAAACGAGAGTGGTTAAATGCATTGAGGTTCTAGCAAACACAAAGCCGGAAAGGGTTTTCAAGCTCTGGATGATATCAACAACGATACTACCAAAGAACGCAATGGAAGCATGCAGATTGGCTGCCCTGGGGGCGTTTTATGGCAGAGCAAAAAATTTACTTACTGATTTCGAGTGGGGGATAGTACGGAGCAAGGACAGGAAAGCACTGACGGCGGAAATGGTATATCTGCCTAGCGGTGAAAAGGAAAAAACAAGGCTGGTTATAGATGCGCCCAGGCGCGGGGAAAAACCAAACGCTGATGCAGATATATTCATTTTCCCCTCCGTGGAAGAAGCAATGATATTCACACCAGCAGGTAAAAGGTATACGGCAGATATCATGTTGCTGAACAGAAATATTGATTTCAAAAATCTAATTTCTGATCCTGTAAGCAGGTAAAATCAAACCGGGAGGTGAGGGCGGCAGGGGTTATTTCCATGCCGCCTATAATTTTGAAGCTTAAAAGGAATTATGAGACGGAATACCTCTGCAGTCAGTTGGACTGGGTAAGAGGCAGACGGTATAACATTAGGCCGGATCTGGATGAGAAAACGGAACCGGAAGTGAAAGGTTATCTGTATAAAGAAACCACAACCGGTTTTTTTCGTGCCTGGGTCCTAAACGAAATGCATCTTGAGATAACTAAAATAGTGAATGAGCTAAGAGTGACGGAGAAAGGACAAATATTAAAGAAATCAGGTCTATCGGAAGAAGAGTACCTTTATTTACTGGAAGAATGCGTGGTAATGGGACTCTTGTGCGAAAACAAGGTTGTATTTAAAAATGGTGAAAACATTTTTTTATACCTGGTGGATACAGGCGGGATATTTGCCCTGGAGGAGGCAGGTATTAATTACCTTAAAGTGAATTACACCATGGGTATTGACCAGAGACTGAAAATATATAGGAGAAATATATTTCTGGTGGAGAATGGCCTGTCGGAAAAAGAAGCCCAAGGATTAGACCTTTTCTTTTTCGAAAATATATATGGACAGCCCTCGGAGGGAAACTACAGGGGATCGACGATTCTGTTAGATATGAGTATAGCGGAGAAGTTGGGACTGAAATACTACGTATCAGAGATCGTTGATATAATGACAGAAGAATATAGGATTAAAGTATATGACCTATACAGTAAGAAATGGGTT
>JAMCWI010000084.1 GCA_023481335.1 Bacillota bacterium
GCCATCAACCAGCAAATTAAATTGATTCAACAGATAGAGGAACAGAGTAAGGATGCAATCATTACCATCACCCTTGAATAAATGCCGTTCTGATTAACCTCCACCGAATATCTTCCCGTGGCCGTCCACCCATCGGCGCAATCCACTTCCGAGAGGAGATCTGTTATTTGCTCTTCAATCATTTGATTGATTCTGCTTTGCACTTCTTTATCGGACAACCCGGCCACCTGGGGATAAACCACATCTACACAGGGTAAATCCACTCTCTGCTCGTTAATCTGAGCCATCACGTTGTCTCTAGACACCTTTCCCAACTCCTTTGGCCCTATTCTTATCCAGCTTATGCCTTAAGCCGCCCGGGCGTTCTTGGAACCCTCAAGCCAAAAAAGAAAAATGCCCTCGGAACGACACGGGCCCTTCGGTATTTATTCCTTCAGGGATGGATATGACCAGGCAAAGTAAAACAAAAACCACCTCCTATGAGGTGGCGGCATTTATTCAAGGGTGATGGTAATGATTGCATCCTTACTCTGTTCCTCTATCTGTTGAATCAATTTAATTTGCTGGTTGATGGCGGCATTCATGTTTGCCAGCTGATTTTCCAGGGCGGGGTCCTCTTTCTCTGCCAGTTGGTTGGCCAGTTCGGTATGCTGCGCCTGCAGTTGTTCCAAAGCATCCACCGCATTTTTATGTTGAATGCTCAGGTCTCTTTCTGAAGGTATGTCCGTAATAACCTCACCCAGTGCCTTTAATTGGTTTTCTGCCGACCTGGAATGATTGGCTGGGACTTTGATGCTGACCTTGCCGGAACCGTTGCTTTCGGCATAAGGCGTTACAATGGAACCGCCCACCCTTTGGCTGATGTTGCCAATGGATTTCAGTGCCGTACCAACATCCTGCACATCCAGCTTTAATGTAACTGTGCGCACGGTCATTCCCGCGCTGGTCTGAGGCTGGTAGCTTTCGGAGACAAACTTCCTGTCTGGCAATCCGGCTGCCTTTACGGCACCTGCCTGGTTTTGGGGTTTGCTTGTTTCCTTACCTTGCTGTGTCGAAGCAGGTTTTCCGCCCTCTTCTTTGGGTGCAGTACGGTCTGGCGGTTTAACCTGGTTGTTTTCCTGGTTTTCCTGCTTGTCCCCGGCAGGTGATTGCTCAACTGAAGCCATTTCCTGGGTGGCGGATTGAACAGGAATCAATTGATGACCTTCCTTTTCCCACAGGGCGGTCAGCCCCAGGGTCATGGCCATAACGGCTGCCACAGCAGCGGTGCGGTACCACCCTTTACGGGTGACTCCGTTCACACGCTCATACCATCCTTTACGCTGGGGTGCCTGTGTGGGCAAAGCCAATGTATCAATTTTTTCCATTAACCCAGCCCGGAAGCCGGCTGGAGGAGCTACATCCGGAAGTTCCTGCAGCAGGGTAAGACAAGACCGAAGTTGTTCCAATTCAGCACTGCATGCGGAACAACCGGCCAAATGGCTTTGAACTGCAGCATTTTCGGCAGGATTAAGGGCTCCGTCCAGGTACGGTGACAGCATCTCTAATGCTTCCTGGCATTGCACGGAACATCCCTCCTTCTATTTCGGTAGACGTACTTCTTAACATAATTGTTCCGGCTTTTAGATATTTTTTCCTATACCCTATGTTGTATAAATATTGGATTGATCTTTTCATTATGTTACGCGTGGACATGAATATCTCCTTATTATTTTAGGTTACCGGCAGGCAAACGGAAAGTTGTAATATTCGAGTATTTTTCAAATTATTGGAGCGGTCTCAGCGGGATATCCCAAAAGGGGGTCGCCTTCTTTCTGATTAAATCGGCCGAATATAGACAAACGGTGTTGGGTTTTTTTGAAAATTAGGTGGTGACCGCAGATGTTAATTACATTATTATGAAGGTAAGAATTGGGCTGCTGGATAAAACAAAACGAGGAGTGATACAGGATGGAACCGGCAGAAAAAAGCTTTGTCGAGAAAAGGCAAGGGGTCGATTTCTGGGTTAAGTTTGTTAAAACCGCGGCGATTTTTGTTTGGGCTGCTATGTTCATTATTTTGGTAATTATTGACCGGGCAAAACCCCAGGTGGAAAATTTCTTCAGCAATTTGTTCCAAATTTCATTGCGCCAAAGTTGGGATTCCGATTTGTTGGCCTACGCCTTCTCCTTAAGCGTGGCCATGTTGGGGTTTTCCGTCTTTGCCTTTATCATCAACATGAAACGTCATCGCCGAAAGAGTGATAAGTATAGCAAATCAATCCTTGCCATGATCTTCTTTACCTTAGCGGTTATCCTCTTTTGTTGGTCAAAGTTCTAGTCCTTGCCTTTTCCCTTTGCTTAGGCAGGGATTTTTTATTGGCCGGGGCTTGCTTTTTAGCAGCAGGCTCTCTCCTGCCCAACTCATCTGCGTTATTCTTTGCGGCCTTCCCTAAGTTGGTTCCCTCGGAAGAGGTGGTTTTTCCAGGGGAACGCTTTTCCCCGGCGGAACGCCCTGAGGCAGCGCCTCCTCTGCCTGGCCGGGATGCCCTATCCTGGGTTTTGGGTTTTCCGTCTAAAGTTTTCCTGGTGGGGGTGCCTGTGATCCTTTCCCCATCCGCTGTCCGTTTTTGGATGGTCATGCCAATGCCTTTTTCAATCATCTGTAAATCTCTGCGATCCCGGGGGGAGACCAATGTGATGGCCAGGCCGGTTCCACCGGCGCGCCCTGTCCGCCCGATGCGGTGAATATAACTATCCACATCGGGGGGAATATCGTAATTGAATACATGGGTAACCCCTTCAACATCCAGCCCCCGGGATGCCACATCCGTTGCCACAAGTATTTGCAGTTTCGCTTCGCGGAAACGCTTCATCACTTGCTCACGTTTGGCTTGGGACAAATCGCCATGCAACTCATCGGATTCATAACCCCGGGTGATCAGCGCTTCGTTAAGGGTGCTGGCCCGGCGCTTGGTGCGGCAAAATACGATTGCCAGATAGGGACGAAACAGGTCTATCATTCTGCATAGGGTGTCCTGTTTCCCCCGATCCGAGGTTTCCACAACCATCTGTTTGATTTCATCCAGGGTAATGCGCTTGCTCCGCACCCGGATATCCACAGGCTTGCGCATGTATTGAGCAGCCAGGGATCGGATCGGCTGGGGGATGGTGGCTGAAAACAGCATGGTCTGTCGCTTGTGGGATGTTTGAAGAATGATCCTCTCCACATCTTCCAAAAAACCCATATGGAGCATTTGATCTGCTTCATCCAGCACCAGCATGGATACGCCGGTAAGACGGATGGTCTCCCGCCGCAAATGATCCAGCAGACGGCCCGGTGTGGCAATAACAATGTGGATGTTTCCTTTTAACTTTCTGACTTGCTGTTCCACATCCTGACCGCCATAGGCTGCCAGCACATTGAAATCCAGCTTTGTGGCCAGTTTCTTTACTTCGGTGGTAATTTGCAGCGCCAGCTCCCGGGTGGGTGTGATGATTAACGCCTGAATGTAGGGCTTCTTTGGGTCGATGTTCTCTAAAATGGGCAGCACGAAGGCCAGGGTTTTCCCCGTACCTGTTTGAGCTTGGGCAATTACATCTTTTCCCGCCAGCAGTACCGGTATGGCCTGCTCTTGAATCGGGGTGGGCCTGACCAGTCCATGGGTCCTTAGTAGTTCATTGATCTCGGGGCGAATTCCCAGGGTTAAAAAATCTGTTGGCATTTGGTTCCCTCATCTTTGCTCTGTAATTTCTGCACTGCTTTATTCCAATAAAAATACTGCCTAGTGAGGCAGTATTTTTATTGTACTATAATTTCGATACATTTTCAGCCTGTGGGCCACGATTTCCCTGCACTACATTAAACTGAACACGTTGTCCTTCATCCAGGGTCTTAAATCCATCGCCCGTGATGGCAGAAAAGTGAACAAAGACATCACTTCCGTCTTCCGTTTCAATGAAACCAAACCCTTTTTCCGCATTAAACCATTTTACTGTTCCTGTTTGCAACGATAAAACCTCCAAAATATTTTTCCCGGATATGTGAATATCCTATTATAGTATGGATACTTTACCGTCTCTCTATGCAAAATGGCTAAAAAAACTAATGATAACCCTCACTGGTAAAGTTATTGGCGGAGCCTTTTGATCGCCACTACACCCGCCCCCCGTTCGTGCAGTTGTACATTGCGTCATTGAAAAATTGATAATTGTTCTTACCAAGTCCTTTGGCATAAAACATGGCTTTATCGGCTTTTTTTATCAGTCCCTCGGCATCTTCGCCGTCCTTCGGAAACATCGAAATTCCCACACTGGCACAGACAAAAAGTTCCTGTTCTTTATAAACCCATGGTTCAACCACCGTACGTATAATGTTTGCTGCAATAACGGCCGCACTATCCGGGTTCGCTATTGCGGGCAGTAGTAAAACAAATTCATCCCCGCCAAGTCGTGCCACCGTGTCACTCTTACGGACGCAGTTTCTCAAGCGAAGTGCCATATCCTGTAACAGTTGATCACCAACCGCATGCCCAAAGGTATCATTCACCAGCTTGAAATTATCCATATCAAGAAACAAAACCGCCAAGCCGTTCTTGTTGCGCTGCGCATGTTCTATAGCAAGATTAACTCGATCCAAAAGCAACAGACGGTTGGGGAGTCCAGTTAAAAAATCATGGTAGGCATGATGCCGGATCTCCTCTTCCGAGGCCTTTAATTTCTGGTGGGTAATCGATAGTTCATTAATTAAATCCTTAAGTTGTTGCACCCTTTGATGCTGACCGGTTATATCAAATATCTGAATGAGAATACATCGTGCCTCCCCTATCTCCATGGGCTGCACAAGCATGTTCTGCTTTATCTGCGGACACCGTGATGCGTCGGCCGGTCTAATAAAAAACTGATTCATGGCTCCTGAACAAAATCTGTGTTTGCCGTGTAATATAGCATCCTGGAAAATCTGATTATAAAGTTTACTGTTTAAACGGGAACATACGTCCGTCAGCTTGGTTCCTATAACCTGTTTGGCGGTCTTGCCCGTAAGCCGCTCTAACCAGCCGTTCCAAACAGTAATTTTATAATCCTTGTCTAAAACGATGATGCCCAATTCCAATTGATCCAGAATCAGTGAAAACAGGTTATCCATAAAGTTCCACCAGCATTTCATCAATCTTTTTGATGAGAATCGAAATAGAATCCATGGTTAACACAACAAAAACAACACCCTCTATTTTCGTTTTTACCAAGGAGAAGGTTGTGCGGATTAGCAATATATAATGGCCTGTCTCATGTGGAAATTTTGGCTGATGGTCGGGGTAGTGAAAGAATTCTACTTCCGGCAGCGAGTAGATGATTTGTTTATCCAGCAAATTAGCGAAGCTGCCCACGATTGTATTTAACATGATGTTGCCAATCTCTTTCATAGCATCTATGTCTGTATCGGAAAAATCCATAAAACCATCATCTTCTAAGGGTATTTCGTCCCCCATGAAGAGACTGACTAATATCTTTCCTTCTTTAACGGGAAAAACAAGTTGGGCCTTACCCTTAAGCTCATTGCCGAATGCCAAGGACGAAGATACGATATGTCCCTTAAAAATGTTGGCAAAGGGTTCATCTTCTATCTTTTTTCCCAGTAATGAGATGTGGCTTAGTTCTATTTCCGGGATGGTGAGTTTAATTTTTTGGCCTGCCATTTCGGACAGCAAGCTTGCGGCCTGTCCAAAGGAGACATTCATAAATTCTTTAAGCGCATCCCGTTGCAAAGATGAAAGCATCTCAATCCCCCTTAATAACATCGGCAATTTGTGCCGCCTTTTCCCGGGAAATGGGTTTGTTGATAACTTTCGTAGCTCCCAGTTCCTCCACCTCATCCCGGGTGTATTTCTGTATATCTGCCGTGAGAATTATAATCTTTGCCTTTGCCTTTGCCTCCATGCCCTTGATTAGCTTAAGTACTTCTTGCCCGGACAGGCCAGGCATCAATAAGTCCATTAAAGTTGCCTCCGGCCGTTCTTTCTTATAAAGGTTCCAACCTTCTGCACCGTCATGGGCGGTTATATACTCCGCTTCCGGCAGGAACTCCCGTAAAAATTTTATGATTTGTGTACGATACACGGCAGAATCGTCAATGACAAGAATCTTCAAATAAACTCCTCCTGCATATTTATTCCTATCATATCTTACAAATTCTGTATTATCAACGTTTTCCAGGTTATATTTCTTATTATTAAAAAAACTTTATCAACTGCTGTGATTGTAAATTTATAAAAAGGGATTCTCGCCACAATGGTGAGAATCCCTTTATTGATAAAATTGGCCGGACCCTCTATCCGGCCTTCATTTCTAAATATTCATCATAGGTCATATACCGATCCACCAATCCGTTTGGCGTAATTTCGATGATGCGATTTGCAATGGTTTGAGTAAATTGATGATCCTGGGAAACAAACAACATAGTTCCATCGAACTTGATCAACCCGTTGTTAAGGGCGGTGATGGATTCTAAATCCAAATGGTTCGTTGGTTCGTCCAGGAGTAAAACATTGGAGCCGTTTAGCATCGTCCTTGCCAGCATGCAGCGCACTTTTTCTCCGCCGGAGAGGACCTGTGCGCTTTTCTGCGTTTCTTCCCCCGAAAAGAGCATGCGGCCCAGGAACCCCCGGACAAAGCTTTCTTCCTGGTCGCTGGAGTATTGACGCAACCAGTCCACCAGGTTTAAATCTACATCAAAATAAGCGGAATTATCCTTGGGCAAATAGGCTTGGGATGTGGATACACCCCACTTATAGGTGCCCTGATCCGGGGCCAGTTCACCCATCAATATTTTAAACAACGCCGTTTTAGCCAATCCGTCAGGGCCCACAAAGGCAATCTTATCGCCTTTATTTACCGTAAAACTTAGACCTTCTAAAACTTGCTCCCCATCCAGGCTGATACTTAGATTTTCTACGCTAAGAAGCTGATCGCCGGCCTCCCGGTTTGGTTTAAAATCAATATACGGGTATTTGCGCGAGGAAGGTTTAATATCTTCCAGCGTTAGTTTCTCCAATTGCTTTTTCCGGGATGTGGCCTGCTTGGCTTTGGAAGCATTGGAACTGAACCTCTCAATGAACCGTTGCAAATCCTTAATTTTTTCTTCCTTTTTCTTATTTGCATCCTTGGCCAACTGCAGAGCCAGTTGACTGGATTCAAACCAAAAGTCGTAGTTGCCCACGTACAATTTAATATTGCCAAAGTCGATATCCGCAATATGGGTGCACACTTTATTTAAAAAATGGCGATCGTGGGAGACAACAATCACTGTATTTTCAAAGTCATAAAGGAAATCTTCCAGCCAGCGAATGGCCTCGACATCCAGGTGGTTCGTCGGTTCATCCAACAATAAAATATCAGGGTTGCCAAACAAAGCCCTGGCCAACAGGACTTTTAATTTCTCCACCCCGC
>JAMCWI010000067.1 GCA_023481335.1 Bacillota bacterium
AGTGAGGCCGTACTCTTTTTCAGACACCCGTATGCGATCACCATGACAGCGCCAAGGCAGGTGCCCAGCCCGGCTATTAATCCCTGCAGCACTATTTCGCCCAATACATCACCACCCGCTTTTTTTTAAGCGAATTCGCTCTTCTTTTTGCGGCGCTGCCGGCTGGCAGCGGCCCTAGATTATTGTTATTACCGGGGTGTTTGAGGTATGCCTGGGGCGGCGCGGTCAATCGCCGGACATAAGCCGCGCACGGCTGTCCAAAATCATACAACCGCATCCTGAACAACGTTTTGGCAATATACTGCCGGGGTCTGCTTCTTAACTGGGGATAATTATCTTTTGGCCGGGGAAAATTTCTTCGGAGTTTGCAATGTAATTGGCTGACAGGATCGCGTCAAGGGGTCTCCCATATTTTTGGGATATTTCCCACAGGCTTTCACCGGGCTGGACCGTGTGAATTTTAGATACTGAACCTGGATTTGAATATCCCGCAGACGAACCGGAGTTGCTGCCTGCGCCGCAGATATCTACCGCGGTCCCTATGTTTACCAGAGGGAAAATCTCTTCCACATGTTCGTTATGCATGCGGATGCAACCGTTTGACACGTAGCCGCCAATTGAGGCCGGGTTATTGGTCCCGTGGATGCCGTAGTTCCCGCCGGGTATAGATAACCCAAGCCAGCGGGTTCCCAGGACACCGCCCGGGTGAATAATTTTTATGATTACCTTGTAGCTGCCGGTCGGTGTCGGGGTTGAAGCTTTACCCACGCCTACGGGGTAAATCCTGGCCTGCCGGCTCCCCTCCGAGAAGTGGAGCTTCCTGGCGACCAGGTCCACCGCGATGTGGCTTCCGTGATTTTCACGCAAGAGTGTAAACAAAAATTATCCCTCCAAAAAATTTTGTTGTAAATCATCTTAAATTAAATATATTGGAAACCAGCCGTTGTGTTTTTAAAAAAATGCAAAAAGAATTTTGGCAAGTTTTATGGAACGGTGGAGGATTTTCCTATGGCTGGCCAAAATTATTATATAGGTAGTAATATAAGGGTTACAGTCACGGTTTTTATTTTACCGGCCGGTGAGGTGTCGAAGATTAAGATTTTTGCCTATGCCAAAATAAACCTTACTTTGAGTGTCCTGGGCAAGAGGACGGACGGCTATCATGACGTGGAGATGGTGATGCAGTCAATTGAACTGCACGACATAATACAGATCCGTTCGCTGGTGGAAGGTGTGAGCCTGACGGTGGCCGGCGCCGACCTGCCTGCCGGCGAAGAAAACCTGGTCATGCGGGCGGTAAAACTGCTGGGCAGGGAGTTGGGCGTCAAAAGGGGGGTGCATATCCACCTGGCCAAGCGCATCCCGGTAGCAGCGGGACTGGGCGGCGGCTCGGCCGACGCTGCCGCCACACTGGTGGCGTTAAACATGATCTGGAGGCTGGGCCTCACTTTGCCGGAGATGATGGAATTGGGGGTCGCCCTGGGTTCTGATGTACCGTTTTGCCTTTTAGGGGGAACGGCCATTGCCCGGGGCAGGGGAGAGTCGCTAACACCTGTCCAATCGGGCCCGCAAATGGGCCTGGTACTGGTTAAACCACCTTTTAGCGTTTCCACTGCCCAAACCTACAACTCGTTTACCGGAAGGCAAAACAACCGCAGCCCGGATTGCAACGCCATGGTTGTCGCTTTAAGCCAGAACAACCTTGCCGCTGTAGCGTTTAACCTGGTTAACGACCTTGAAGAGGTAACCGCGGCCAGGCACCCGGAAATAAGTCAGATCAAAAACAGGCTTTTAGCCGCAGGCGCTTCCGGTGTGTTGATGACAGGCAGCGGGCCCACGGTTTTCGGCCTGGCGCCGGACCTGGCTTCAGCCAGGCTTGTGGCCGCGCGTTACCGGCGGGTGCGCGGGGAGCAATTGCTGGTTACCCAAACAATAAGTCCGGGATTACAACCATCGGGCTTGCGAAGTGAGGCTAAAAAAGGTTAAAATATAGATGGTTTTCATTTTTTTGGAGGAGTTATAACGATGAAAGAGCCCAGGCTTGTACCGATTAAGCTGGATAATTACAAACCTTTGAGGGAAATGGTTTTTGAATCCCTGCGGGAAGCTATCATTTCCGGCAGGCTAAGACCGGGCGAGCGGATGATGGAGATCCAGCTTGCCGAAGAAATGGGTGTAAGCCGCACCCCAGTCCGGGAAGCAATCCGCAAGCTTGAGCTGGAGGGATTTGTGGCGATGCTCCCGCGAAAAGGAGCCTATGTCGCCGATATATCGGTTAAAGACATAGTCGATGTTTTTGAAATCCGTGCCGCGCTGGAAGCGCTGGCGGCGGGACTCGCGGCAGAAAGAATAACCGAAGAAGAACTTGACCAGCTCGAGCGCTCACTGGTACAGATTTCCGAGTGCAGTTCCGATGATAACCTTGACGCCATTGTTGCCGGCGACGTTAAATTTCACGACATCATTTACCAGGCCAGCCGGAACCAGCGCCTGGTACAGATTATCACTCACCTTCATGAACAGATCTACCGTTTCAGAATGACCTCCCTGTCCCAACCCGGGCGAATAAAAATAGCCCTCGACGAACATAAGAAAATCGCCGAGGCCATTTCCGACCGCAATGTGGAACTCGCGCAGGAATTGGCCCGGGAGCATATAGAAAATGCCGAGCAAAGTCTTTTAAATGCCTGAAAGGAGAAAAAATAAGTGGTTGACGCCCTGCTGTTAGCCGGAAGTATAAACGACGGGCCTTTAAAGGACTGCAGCCCCACCCGTTTTGAGGCCATGATCCCGATCGGGGGTAGGGCGATGGTGGAGTACGTAATAGAAGCGGTGGCCGGATCTAAAAAAGTAGACAGGATTGTGGTTATCGGCCCAACTAGCGAAATAGGGCCGCTGGTTGACGGGCACAAAGCTGTGGTGGTGGAAGCCGCAGGAGGTATAATGGAAAATATTGAGGCCGGGCTGAACCATCTTACCGGCGCCAGCCGGGTGCTGCTGGCCACTTCCGATATACCGCTTTTGTCCACGGAGGCCGTAGATGATTTTCTGGAACGGTGCGGTCCGATGGAAAGCGACCTGTATTATCCTATTATTCAGCGGGAGGTAATTGAAAAGCGCTTCCCGGCCACCAGGCGCACTTACGTGAACTTGCGGGAAGGGGTGTTCACAGGGGGAAACCTCTTTATAATCAACCCTGCGGTATTTAAGAAGTGTGTGGAGAACGGGCAAAAAATTGTGGACCAGCGGAAGAACCCTATTGGCTTGTGCCGCCTTCTGGGCCTTGATTTTGTTATGAAGTATTTACTGCGCCTTCTGACCATCCGGGAAGCCCAAAAAAAGGTTTCACACCTGCTGGGCATAAACGGTATCGCAGTCATCTCCCGCTACCCGGAAGTTGGTGTGGACGTGGATAAGCCGGGTGATTTTGAGCTGGTCAACCGGGCGATTAAGGCCGGCTACAGAAGGTAAGAATAAAATATGTCCTTAAGTTACATAATACTTCCAGGTGAGTAATTCATGCCAGCGGAACGGGGACACACCTTGCTAAGGTCCGGGGACACACCTTCTCGGTTTTTTTAGAGAAGTTTCATTTAATCTTCTAACATTCATTAGGACAAAATTTTAAAATTTAGTTTCCCTCATCGAAGGAATGTCCCCGATTTTAGAGCGAAGGAATATCCCAATTTGTCAAAATTTAGTTTCCCCGGTTAAGGAATGTCGTCAGCGGTATGGGGACACACCTTCCAGGTTGTCAGTGACCCTATTCTAATCCTTTTTAATTAAGGTTCAGTAATGCGTTACTTCAGATTTTCCTAGTGAAGGAATGTCCCCGATTTTAGGAGGTTAACTTGAAAAGGTTGTTGCCAGTCATCGCAATCGCGGGCTTTTTATTTTTAGGGACGGCCGGGGCGGCAGCTTGAAAGCTGCCACCCTGATGTGCGTGCGCAGCCCCCGGGAGCCCATCGGCATTGTCGCGATACCGGTGGAAGTACGGGTGAAGGACAGGTTTGCCGGAGGCACGGTGGCTGAAGCCTATGGGGAGCTTGGCCGGCAGGGTCTGACCAAATGCCTGGCAGACCTTTTCCAGGTGAAGTTCAGTAATGCGTTACTTCAGATTTTCCTAGTGAAGGAATGTCCCCGATTTTAGGAGGTTAACTTGAAAAGGTTGTTGCCAGTCATCGCAATCGCGGGCTTTTTATTTTTAGGGACGGCCGGGGCGGCGGCTTTACCCGCGCCGGACAGCGGCCAGGCTGAAAACATCCTTATTTTTTGGACTGACGGCGGCAGCTTGAAAGCTGCCACCCTGATGTGCGTGCGCAGCCCCCGGGAGCCCATCGGCATTGTCGCGATACCGGTGGAAGTACGGGTGAAGGACAGGTTTGCCGGAGGCACGGTGGCTGAAGCCTACGGGGAGCTTGGCCGGCAGGGTCTGACCAAATGCCTGGCAGACCTTTTCCAGGTGAAGATTGACAGTTTTTTTACAATCGATCAGTCCACCCTGGACAAAACCAGTCAAGTTATAGGGCCGGTATTGATGGAAGGCAATATCACCACTCTGGCCGATGTCTTTGAAGGGACTTACATCGACGAAGCAATTGACCCGCAGGTGGAGATCCGCCATCTGGCCGAGCGGATGACAGAGCCGAGTGTTATCGTCAAGGTACCGCAGCTTGTCTGGATTATAAGCTCCGAAGTCCAAACCAACCTTGGCCTGCACAGCCTAATCAGCATCTACCGGGCAGTGGAAGAACAGGGGCCGGGCATCCTGAACAAGAAGGCGCTGCCGTGGTACGAATACTATGTAAATGGCTGCAGGTACCGGGTAGTCCCCCAGGATAAGTGGGCGCAGGTCCTGCAATCGGTAATCAGCGGCTAGCGTCCCGTTTTTGCCCGAATTAGCTCCCGTGCTACCATACTTGCAAGGTGTGTCCGGGGGGCTGGCGAAACCTAAAGACAGATACCGCGGGGTGAGCTGATGAGTGAAGGCGAGCTTAACCTGGAGAAAATATATACTGCCCGGCGGCGCCTGGAGGGTGTGGCATACCGCACCCCGCTCGATTACTCCACCACTTTTAGCGGGCTTACCGGCAATAATGTTTATTTAAAACTTGAAAATATGCAGAAAACGGGCTCCTTTAAAATACGCGGCGCCTTTAACAAGTTGAGCGACCTTTCCGGGGAGGAAAGAGCGCGCGGGGTGATCGCGGCGTCTGCCGGCAACCATGCCCAGGGTGTGGCTTACGCTGCCACGCGGGCCGGGATTCCCTGCACAATTGTTATGCCGGAAGGGGCGCCTATATCCAAAGTGGCGGCGACTAAAGGTTATGGCGCCAGAGTGGTCCTGGCCGGAGGCGGGTACGACGAAGCTTACCGCGCCGCGCGTGATATTCAGCAGGAAAGCGGGGCCACCTTTATCCACGGTTTTAACGACGTGGACGTTATTGCCGGGCAGGGGACCATTGCCCTGGAACTATTGGACGAACTGCCGGAGATGGGCGCCGTGCTGGTTCCTGTAGGCGGCGGGGGGCTTATCGCCGGGGTGGCCTTTGCCCTCAAAAAGTTAAAGCCGGAGGTGCGGGTAATCGGTGTGCAGGCGAAGGGCGCCCCGTCCATGCAGCTGTCGTATACAAGCAGCCATATAGTAGAAACCGATAAATCTTCTACCTTTGCCGACGGAATTGCCATCAGGCGGCCCGGTGACATAACATTTGACATTGTCCGCAGTTCTGTGGACGAGATTGTGCTGGTCGACGACGAGGAAATGGCCGCGACCATCCTGCTCTTGCTGGAGCGCACCAAGTTGGTCGTTGAGGGCGCCGGGGCCGCCGGGCTGGCAGCCCTGCTCCACCAGAAGGTTACCATGCGCGGCACGAATGTGGTCGCCCTTATAAGCGGCGGTAACATTGATATGAACGTGCTTTCGATTATTATCCGGCGCGGCCTGTCCAAGACCGGTAGGTATGTCCGTATTCGCACCGTGCTCACCGACCGGCCCGGCAACCTGCGCGGCTTACTGGCTGTAATCGCCAAATCCGGGGCCAACGTAATATCGGTTTATCACGACCGGACGAAGCCGGATATCCCTATAAAACAAGCAGGGGTAGAACTTGCACTGGAAACGCATAACCGGGACCACATCGACCAGGTTGCAGCATCCCTTGTAAAATCCGGTTACCCGGTAGAGATAATTTCATAAACCGAAAAATGAGGAATATATTTCTAAAAATCTCGAAAAAAAGAAGGAATATATAAACAATTTGCAGAATATTTCTTACCTGGCAACTTGTCTGGGAGGTGTTGGGTAATGAAAGTTACTGACGTCAGGGTTAGAAAGATACTGTTGGAAGGCAAGATGAAGGCCATTGTATCGGTTACTCTGGATGACGCGTTTGTAATCCATGACGTAAAGGTAGTCGAAGGTAATAACGGGTTGTTTGTTGCCATGCCGAGCCGTAAAATGCCTGATGGTGAGTTTCGCGATATAGCTCACCCGATAAATTCGTCGGCCCGCGAACTTATCCAGTCTGCCGTGCTTATAGCGTACGAACAGGCCATTTAAGATCCCGACCCGGTTCTTAGATTGTTTTTTAGTGCAGGGCGCGTTTTTTAGCGCCTCTTTTTGTGTGATTGCAGTATTTTATAAGCCATCTTGCCGAGGAAGCGGCAAGGGGTTTATAATACCATATAATAACCGTGCTAAATGATAACGCATGCCGTTTAACAGGGTTGATTATAAAGACAAGGAGATAACGTTTTGATGAAATTTCCCGAGCTAAAAATCGGTAAACTGATGCCGCGTTACCCGATAATCCAGGGAGGGATGGCGCTAAGGGTATCGACGGCTCCACTGGCGGCGGCGGTGGCCAACGCCGGCGGCATCGGTGTCATCGGCGCCACCGGCATGTCCACCCAGGAACTTCGCGAGGAAATACGGGCCGCCCGCCGTCTCACGCCGGGTATTATCGGCGTAAACGTGATGTTTGCCGTTCGTCAGTTTGCCAACCTGATCCAGACGGCCATTGAAGAAAAAATTGACCTTATCTTTACAGGAGCAGGTTTTTCACGTGATGTCTTCAAATGGGGCAGACAGGCCAGTGTTCCGGTTATACCCATCGTTTCCTCAGCCAAGCTGGCCAGGATTGCGGAAAAGCAGGGCGCCGAGGCAGTGGTCGCGGAAGGATTCGAGGCAGGAGGACACCTGGGCACCGACCGCTCTATAGAAGATATCCTCCCCGAGATCGTGGCGGCGGTCAAACTTCCTGTCATTGCCGCAGGCGGGATTATAGACGGCGGTGGAATTGCCAGGATGATCCGGCTCGGCGCCCTGCTTTTCCGCAA
>JAMCWI010000111.1 GCA_023481335.1 Bacillota bacterium
AAAAAGAGATTACGGATAGTCTTAAGTTCTTTTCTGCGTTGTATTCGTAGTTTCATATCATCGTCAATGTCTATCGAAAGGGTCTATCATACCTTCACACTGACTGGACAGTGTTACCAAGAAACGAATTGACTCTGGTACTTATCTCCAATTATGACCTCCATTTGCTTGCTTTGTCCAGCTTTATCACAACAAAAAAACACCTCACCACCGAGATGTTCTAATGAATGCTTTATGTAAACCATAAGGAAACCCCACCGTGCCGTGTTTTTACCCAAAGTTTTTTGAACCTGTTCTCCAACAGGTGGGTGCCCTTCCGCAGCTTCCTGTTTCCTTATACTATGTAAGGTCTACATTCCCTTGCGAGAAATCGGGCTCCCTCTTTCTTCAATGTTGGCTCAAAACTCCAGGTATAACACGCACAAAGCAGGGCAATTAAATTTTATATTTATAACTATTTTCAATCATTATGTTAACACAGCCTAACTAAATTCGCAAGTCTTCCAACGCACCGGTTATCACCCTTATTTTTCCAAAAAACTACATATATAGACGACGTGGCCGGTTTCAACCGGTAATTCTTAACTTTTTTACTGCTCCCAAATAGCCCGTGCCAATTTATACTCTTTCTCTGTGTCGATATCCATTGATAATTGATAGGGGCAAACACAAAGTTTAATAAGCCGATCCCGGTACTTGTTGATGATTTGCCGTCCTCCTGCGTCCCCGGAAAGCTGTACCAGTTGTTCCTTTAACGTAATGTCAAAAAGTACCGGGTGGCCGGTCTCCCCGCTTCTTACAATGGGGGCTCCCGTATTGGTAAAGGTATCAACCATGCGGTTGATGATCTGCGGGCAAATAAAGGGTTGGTCCACCAGCAAAAACAAGATTCCCCTGGCATGTGGTGATACTGCCGCTGCGCCTGCGGCCACCGATGTGCCCTGACCTTCTTCGTAGCGTGGGTTATGGGCTAGGTTCACATCATAACCGGCCAGCACTTGTTTTATCTCTCTTTGGTGGGCACCTGTGACCACAATGGTCTCACTTACCTTGGACTGAAGGGTATTTTCCACAACATGCTCCAGCAGCGTTTTTGTGCCCAACTTTAAAAACTGCTTGGGTCTGCCCATGCGCCGGGAAAGACCGGCAGCCAGGATCACGGCTGAGATCATTTAATCACCTCCAGAACAGGAGTGCCCGAAACGGCAGAAGTTAGCAGCACATTACGGACGGAAGGAGTTAACAATTGCATTGCCAGTGCCTTGGCTCGATCCGTCTCCTTCAGGAAATCCACTTTGTTCAGGACAGGGGTAAATTGAACGCTCGGCGTTGCCTCCCTTATTTTTTGCTCGTAGTACCGGAAAACTCTCACAACGGTCGTTTCCGTAACGGGCTCACCGAGCCGCTGCGCCGCAGCCGTGACAGCCAGAGAGGCACGGTGTACGGTTTCCTCACTAAGGGGACGACCCAGAATATCCAGCCCCACCACTGCTAAAACCGTCGTCGCCAGGGACGGCACCACCGGCTCATATTCTGCCGGCGCTTTCATGGACTTGCCCCGGGAACCGTCTGCTTCCACCAGGACATAATCAAACAGACCGGAACGATAAATTTCATCCAAACACTCTTTGCTTAAACCGGTTGCTTTTTGTTCCTCAGTCAGCCCTGCAGCCACCGCCAAAATCGGTGTCTTAGCATGAAATTCTTTCAGTTTACTAAGAAGATCCTGCTCCTTCTCCAGTAAAATCTGCGGGCTGCATATTCTTAACTGCCGGTAATACATTTTGGTGCTGGTGGTCACCAGCACCCTGGCCCCCGCGGCCGCGCATTCCCTGGCCAACAAAGTCATTAGGCTGGTCTTGCCACCGGCCCCCACGAAGCAGATCATTTCTTTGTTTTTCAGTTGAAGGGCATCCGTCAGTCCCATGGTTAACTTCCTCTACCCGAGTTGCCGGTATTTCTCTTTGCCATGACGGCATCCACTCCTTTTATCACGACCGGAATGTCCATCTATATCAACCTTTCCGGATGATCCAGCAACATTGTTTCAGGCATATGAACCCTCTTTTTTTGTGTGATGGCTTTGAAATCAGGCAATTCGATGAAATCATTATACTTTTGTTTTGTCAAAGCAGTCAATTGAGACAATCTCTGCATAAACAGCAGAATAAATCAACATATAGATGACTTGTCCGTTTTTTGATAAAATAAATTGTTAGGCATTTTATGAATCAAAAATACATCATTACTGGATTGGGAGGGCTTCGCTTGTTTACCATACAACAATTAGTACAACCCGACACCCTTGAAGAAGCCTACGATGTTTTGACGAGGGACATCAGCAATACAATCCTGGGCGGCTGTGCTTTCCTACGCTTGGGGTCCAAAAAAATCGGCACCGCCATTGATTTGTCAAAACTTAATTTAAACGGCATTAAGGAGCAGGGGGATTTTATCGAAATCGGAGCCATGACCACATTTCGGGATCTTGAAATCAGCCCTGTTTTAAAGGAATCTTTCAATGGCGTATTACCTCAATCAGTTAGCCATATTATCGGGGTTCAGTTTCGGAACATTGTCACGGTGGGTGCCACGGTTTATTCGAAATTTGGTTTTTCCGATTTGCTCACCGCTCTGTTGGCTTTGGATACCGATGTGGAGCTGTATAAAGCGGGCCGGATGCCGCTGGCGGAGTTTCTCGAAAAATCTCCCCAAAGGGATATTCTCACCCGGGTATTCATTAAGAAGAATAGCTGCAAAGCTGTTTATAAGGATCTGAGAAATTCCCAAAGCGATTTTCCGGTTCTCAATGTTGCCGTTTCACAAAAAGATGACCGGTGGCGTGTGGTGGTTGGGGCCAGGCCTTTAAGGGCGCAAATTTCCCAACAAGCCTCGGAGGAACTTTCCCAGGGAGGGGCCAGTCCTGCCGGTATCGCCTCAGCAGCCCGCTTAGCGGCAGAGGAATTATCCTTTGGCAGCAACATCCGGGGCAGCGCTGAATATCGAAAGGCCATGTGCAAAGTACTGGTTGAAAGAGCCGTTACGGAGGTACTGCAATGCAAATAGAAGCCATTATTAACAACAAAAAGGTTGCCTGGGAAATAGAAAACGATGAGTTGCTGGCGGATACGCTTAGGGCCAAGGGACTGTTAAGCATCCGCCAGGGCTGCGATACCTCCTGCTGCGGCCTGTGCACCGTCTGGATAGAAGGCAAGCCCACCCTGTCCTGTACCACCCTCTCCTTTCGGATCAACGGCAAAAACGTGACCACCATTGAAGGTATTCAGGAAGAAGCGGCGGCCTTTGCCCAGGTGCTTGTGGCGGAGGGTGCCGACCAGTGCGGGTTCTGCAGCCCGGGCTTCATTATGACGGTGCTGGCCATGAAAAATGAATTGAAAAACCCTGCAGAAGAGGAGATCATTCACTATTTAACCGGTAACCTGTGCCGGTGCACCGGTTATATGGGACAGTTAAGGGCCGTTAAAAAGTATCTGGGGGTTGAATAAAATATGAATTTCATTGGTAAAGGCATACCCAAAATAGACGGCATCAGCATTGCCACGGGCAAACCCGTCTACACAGAGGACCTGGTCATGGCCAATGCCCTGGTGGTAAAAATCCTGCGCAGTCCCCACGCCTTTGCAAAAATTACATCCATCGATACAGCCCAGGCCGAAAATCTGCCCGGCGTTGCCTGCATTCTCACCCATCGGGATGTTCCCAAAATAAGGTTTACGTTGGCCGGACAGTCCTATCCAGAGCCTTCTCCCTACGACCGCTACATACTGGATGAAATGGTTCGCTACGTAGGGGACGAAGTGGCCATCATTGCCGCTGTGGATGAAAAGACCGCAGTCAAGGCCATGCATCTTATTAAGGTAGAGTATGAAGTCTTTGAACCGGTCTTGGATTTTGAAAAAGCCGAAGGACACCCTTCCGTCGTCCACCCCGAAGACGACCTGCATTGCAATTTTGATATTGGCTTAAACAAAGACAAGAATATCGCTTCCTCCAAGTATGTGGAAATCGGAGACGTTGAGGAAGAATTAAAGAAATGTGACGTGGTGGTGGAAGAGACTTATTATACCCAAGCCCAGGCCCATGCCATGATGGAAACCTACCGGGCCTTCAGCTATCTTGACCATAGCGGCAGGCTGGTGGTGGTGAGCTCAACCCAGATCCCCTTCCATGTGCGAAGGCAGTTGGCCAGGGCGCTGCAGATTCCCGCCAGCCGGATAAGGGTGGTTAAGCCAAGGATCGGCGGCGGTTTTGGCGGCAAGCAGACCGGTGCCGTAGAGGTTTTTGCTGCCATTGTCACGTTAAAAACCGGCCAACCGGCGAAGATTATCTACGATAGAAAGGAAACCTTCACCTGCACCACCAGCCGCCATGCCATGCGGTTAAAGGTTCGGCTGGGTGCAGATTTGGACGGCACCATCCGGGCTTTGGACATCCAAGGCCTATCGGATACCGGAGCCTACGGGGAACACGCCCCCACAGTCTTTTCCGTGGTGGGAGAAAAAACCCTT
This sequence comes from Bacillota bacterium, assembly GCA_023481335.1. GTDB lineage: Bacteria > Bacillota > Desulfotomaculia > Desulfotomaculales > Desulfotomaculaceae > JAMCWI01. The sequence goes on from JAMCWI010000111.1 coordinate 4,530, forward strand.
CCTTTATATAACAAAACAAAGGCCGTTCGCTTTTTGGGCAATGCGGTTTATACCAACAAAATGCCCGCCGGGGCTTTGCGGGGCTACGGTGCCACCCAGGGAACCTTTGCGCTGGAATGCACTGTGAACAAGCTGGCACAAAAACTGGGTATGGATCCGGCAGAAATTCGGCTGAAGAACCTCATCCGGCAAGGGGAAACCAGTCTTCCCTACCAGGGTAAACTTCTGGGCAGCTCCACCCTGGACAAATGCATTGAAACGGGCAAAAATCTCATCGGCTGGCAGGAGAAGTACCCCAGCCAAGAGGTGGGCAGCAATAAAGTGAGGGCGGTGGGTATGGCGGTTACCATGCAGGGTTCCGGCATCGCCGGGATCGATACCGCTTCTGCAGAAATTAGGCTGCATGATGAGGGCAACTATACACTGCTCATCGGCTCCACGGATATGGGAACCGGCAGCGATACCATCCTGGCGCAAATGGCCGCCGAAGTTCTGGAAACTTCCCTGGAGAATATCATTGTCAACGCCGCCGATACCGACGTTTCCCCTTATGATCCCGGCTCTTACGCTTCCAGCACCACCTATGTCACCGGTATGGCAGTGGTGAGGGCAGCCGAAGATTTAAAGAAGCAAATCTTAGAGCACGGTGCTAAATTCTTAGAGATTTCGCCTGCAGAAGTGGAGTTTGACGGAAAAACTTTGCAAACCCTGGACGGCAACAAAGCCATCGGCCTGCGGGAACTGGCACCCCTTCTGGTCCTCGGCACAGGCAAACAGCAGTTGGTAGGCACCGCCACCTATGGCAGTGACGTGTCCCCCCCGCCCTTTATTGCAGGTTTTGCCGAGGTGGAAGTGGATAAGGAGACCGGCAAAGTGGATTTGCTGGATTATGTGGCGGTTGTGGATTGTGGGACGGTGATCAATTCAAATCTGGCCAGGATTCAGGTTGAAGGCGGCATTGTGCAGGGCATCGGTATGGCCCTGTACGAAGATGTACGGTATGACCAAAAGGGCAATCTATTGACCAACTCCTTCATGCAGTACAAAATCCCCTGCCGAAAAGATATCGGGACGGTGCGGGTGGCCTTTGAGGAAAGCTTTGAACCCACCGGCCCCTTCGGGGCAAAGTCCATCGGTGAGGTTGTTATCAATACACCGGCCCCGGCCATTGCCCATGCGGTGTTTAATGCAGTGGGCGTTCAAGTGACGACTCTCCCCATTACACCGGAAAAAGTCTTTATGGGTATGGGTATGGAAAAGGCAAAGTAAATCTACCGAATCATAAAAAACAGCCCCAACTTCATCAAGTTGGAGCTGTTTTTTGCTTAATTGTTATTTTGTGCCGTTATTCTTCACCGGCGCCGTGCTGCGGATGTGCAGTTCCGCCAATTGGGCGGGGTCCACCACATCCGGGGCCTGGGTCATCAGGCAAGTGGCGCTGGCGGTTTTGGGGAAGGCAATGACGTCGCGGATGCTGTCTTTGCCCGCCAGCAGCATCACCATGCGGTCAAAGCCAAAGGCAATGCCGCCGTGGGGAGGTGCGCCGTATTCAAAGGCCTCCAGCATGAAGCCGAATTTCTCCTTGGCTTCTTCGGGGCTGAGGCCCAGGGACTTAAACATTAATTCCTGTACATCCCGGCGGTGAATCCGGATGCTGCCGCCGCCGATTTCCACACCATTTAACACCATGTCGTAGGCCCTGGCCCGGACTTTGCCCGGCTCGCTCTCCAGCAGCGGCAGGTCCTCCTCCACCGGCGAGGTGAAGGGATGGTGCATGGCAAAATAACGGCCCGCTTCGGGGTCGAATTCCAGCAGGGGGAAATCGGTGACCCAAAGGAGCTTCCACATACCCTGGGGTATCAGGTTCAAACGTTCCGCCAGGTGAACCCGCAGGGCACCCAGGGAGGCTGCCACCACTGCCGGTTTGTCGGCCACAAAGAGCAGCAGGTCGCCGGGCTGCGCTTCCAGCTTATCTTGAATGGCCGCCAGTTCCTCGGGGGTGAAGAACTTGGCAATGGCGGATTTCACCGAGCCGTCTTCGTTAATAATCATGTAGGCCAGGCCCTTGGCTTTGTAGACCGCCGCAAAGGCGGTTAAATCATCAATTTCCTTGCGGGAAAAAGTGCCGCAGCCCTTGGCATTGATGCCTTTTACCTGGCCGCCGCCGGCGGCGGTGCTGTTAAAGACCTTAAAGCCGCACTTGGCCGCAATGGGTGTGATGTCTGTCAGTTCCAGCCCGAAACGGGTGTCCGGCTTGTCGGAGCCAAAGCGATCCATGGCTTCCTGGTAGGAAAGGCGAGGGAAGGGTGTGGGAACCTCCAGGCCAATGGTATCCCGGCAGACCCGGGCAATCATTTGCTCCATGAGGCCCATGACATCATCGGCGTCCACAAAGGACATCTCCAAATCGATCTGGGTAAATTCCGGCTGGCGGTCCGCCCGCAGGTCCTCGTCCCGGAAGCAGCGGACGATCTGGAAATAACGCTCCATACCGGCCAGCATCAAAATTTGCTTAAAGAGCTGGGGGGACTGGGGCAGGGCGTAAAATTTGCCGGGGTTAACCCGGCTGGGCACCAGGTAATCCCTGGCCCCTTCCGGGGTGCTCTTGGTCAGCATGGGGGTTTCAATTTCCAAAAAGCCCTGGTTGTCCAGGAAATCCCGCATGCTCTTGGCGGCCCGGTGGCGCATCATTAGAGACCGCTGCTCTTTGTGGCCGACAAACCGGCAGTGGTGGCAGCCTCCCTGGGTGCCCTGCGGGTTCACCTGGCGGAACGTTT
>JAMCWI010000138.1 GCA_023481335.1 Bacillota bacterium
ATCTAGAGCGGAGGATAACCCCCGGGACGGCCCAAACGCCAACCCTCCGGGCAGGCGCAGTCAAGTAGGATAGCGCCACCCCAAAGACGAGAAACACTTTTTTCATCCTCTGATGGCGCCGCTTGAGGCATGGTTGGCTTATTAATAGAAGGAGAGACGATGCAGGATAGAGTCCCGCCCCAGAATATCGACGCCGAGCAGTCCGTTTTGGGATCGATTATGCTCGACAGCGATGCGATTCATAAAGCAGTCAAGCTGGTGCGCCCCGAAGACTTTTACCGCGAGTCACACCGCGTCATTTACGAGGCGATGCTCTCTTTAAACGAGTCCGGCGAACCGGTGGACCTTATTACCCTTACTGAATGGCTGCGCCAGCACGATGAACTGGAAAAGGTGGGCGGCGTGTCTTATATAGCCGCCCTTTCTGAAATTGTCCCCACGGCGGCCAATGTGGAGTATTACGCCCACATCGTTGAAGAAAAGTCCCTCCTGCGCACGCTGATCCAGGTGTCCACCAGGATTGCGGGAATGGGCTACGAAGAAAGCGAAGAGCCGGAAAAGCTTCTCGCGGAAGCCGAGCGGATGATTTTCGAACTTGGGAGCCGCCGGATTTCAACATCGCTGTACCCGATTAAAGACCTCCTGCAGGAGGCGTGGAAACAGCTGGAGTTCCTCTACAACAAGCGGGGCGAAATAACAGGCATCCCCACGTTTGCCGACCTCGACCGGATCTGCTGCGGGCTTCAACCCAGCGACCTGATCATCCTCGCCGGCCGCCCGAGTATGGGCAAAACCAGCCTGGGCCTTAATATAGCGGCCAACGCCGCTTTAAAAAAGAATATTCCGGTCGCCATATTCAGCCTGGAGATGTCAAAAGAGCAGCTGGTACAGCGCCTTCTCTGCGCCGAGGGCGGGGTGAACCAGCAGCGGGTGCGCAGGGGGGAACTGAGCGCCGAGGACTGGCAGACCCTGCACGAAGCAGAAATACGGCTGGCTGCGGCGCCTGTTTACATCGACGACACGGCGGCCATCTCCGTCCGCCAGCTGAGGGCCAAATCGAGGCAGCTCAAGATGGAAAACGGGCTGGATCTCATAGTTATCGACTACCTGCAGCTAATGCAGGGCAGCCACCGCTCGGAAAACCGCCAGCAGGAGATCGCCGATATTTCCCGCTCCTTAAAAAGCCTGGCCAAGGAATTGAATGTGCCCGTGCTGGCTTTATCCCAGCTCAGCCGCAATGTGGAGCACAGGGAGAAAAAGAGGCCGGTTATGTCGGACCTGCGCGAATCGGGGAGCCTTGAGCAGGACGCCGACGTGGTGATGTTTATCTACCGGGACGAGTATTACAACGAAGATACCGACAAAAAGGGCATAGCCGAAATTATCGTCGCAAAACACAGAAACGGGCCGGTGGGTACCGTGGAACTCGGCTTTTTAAAGGATCTCACCAGGTTTGTGCCGCTAATAAAAAACATCGAAGAGCCAATTACATCTTGACAGCAAACACCTAATTTTGTTAACATGAACTTGTTGCCCCGGGAATAAGAAAACGTACAATTGCATTCTCTAGCGGAACGGGGACACACCTTCTTGGTTTTCATTAATTCGACACTGAATCTTTCATCTTATAAGGAGTTGGCCCTGCGTTATTTCTGATTTTTCGAATGAAGGAATGTCCCCAAGATAGAGCGAGACGGAACTCAGATAGCAACTTTTATTGGTTTGTTGTTTGGGTTTTTTTTATGTCGGCCTATAATATATAATTAAGGCAATACCGGGAGGCTGCAATTATTGAATACTTCCAGGAAATCATATGATGTAATTATAGTAGGGGCCGGACCTGCCGGAATTTTTGCCGCTTTTGAAATGGTAACCCGGAAGACGGGGCTGAAAATTTTAATTCTTGAAAAAGGGCGCGGCATTGAGGATCGCGTCTGCCTGTCAAAAGAAAAAAACACGGCCTGCTTCAAGTGTTCACCCTGTTCCACCACCTGTGGCTGGGGGGGCGCCGGCGCCTTTAGCGACGGCAAGCTTACTCTCTCCACGGAGATAGGCGGAAGCCTGGAGCAGTATATCGGAGAAAAACAGCTGGCCGGGATGATAGAATATGTAGACCGGACCTACTGTAAATTTGGCGCCCCCGAAGAAGTATTCGGTTTGGAGCACGCGGAAGAAATCCAGAATATGCAGCGTAAGGCGGTGCTCTCCGAATTAAAGCTCATTCCTGTCCGGATCAGGCACATGGGCACCGGCCGCTGCATGGAAGTGCTCCAGCGGATGTACGAGTTTCTGGTAGCCCGCGGGGTTGAGGTGCGCACCTCCTGCCAGGTGAGTGAAATACTGGTTGATGACGGCGCCGTTACCGGTGTCGCGACCACTTCGGGTGAAAAATACAGCGCCGGCTGCGTCATAATGGCGCCGGGCCGTGAGGGCGCGAGATGGCTCAGCAGGGAAACGAAGCGGCTTGGGCTCTCCCTGTCGATCAACCCGGTTGACATAGGTGTGCGGGTGGAACTGCCCGCCGCCGTGACCGACCACCTCACCAGGATTTTTTACGAGGCAAAATTTATTTACTATTCTCGCACTTTTAATGACAGGGTACGTACTTTTTGCATGAACCCGAACGGCGAAGTGGTGCTTGAAAACAATGACGGCCTGGTCACAGTAAACGGCCACAGCCACGCCTATAAAAAGACCGTTAACACTAACTTTGCCGTGCTGGTAAGCAAAACTTTCACGGAGCCTTTTAAGGAGCCGATTGCCTACGGGCGTTATATCGCCAGCCTGGCGAACCTTCTTAGCGGCGGCGTTATTGTCCAGAGCATGGGCGACCTGCTGGACGGCCACCGGTCAAACAGGGAAAGGCTGGCCAAGTGCCTGACCGTGCCCACTCTTTCCGAAGCCACACCCGGCGACTTGAGCCTGGTGCTGCCGTACCGGTACCTGACCGGCATCGTCGAGATGCTGAAGGCTTTAGACAAGGTGGCGCCCGGGGTATACTCGCGCTATACCCTTCTATACGGGGTTGAGGTAAAGTTCTATTCTTCGCGTCTGGACCTTTCCCCGCAGCTTTCGACCAAAATAAAAAACCTCTTTGCGGCCGGCGACGGCGCAGGCGTGACCAGGGGCCTTGTCCAGGCGTCTATTTCCGGCGTGATTGCAGCGCGGGAAATATTAAAGAGGATTTGAGCGCATATATATATTTTCGGTAACAAATAAGCTGGGGGGAATCCTATTTTATGTCTACCGTAGTAATCATCGGCGCCCAATGGGGAGACGAGGGAAAGGGTAAAGTGACCGATTTTTTGGCCGCGAAGGCGGACATGGTGGTGCGCTACCAGGGGGGGAACAACGCCGGCCATACAGTCGTCGTTGAAGGCCGCGAGTATAAGCTGCATTTAATACCGTCCGGCATCCTTTACCCGGGTAAAACGTGCATAATCGGCAGCGGCGTGGTGATCGACCCGGAAGTGCTCATTGCCGAACTGGACGCGCTCGGGAAGCGGGGCATCAGCACGTCTAACTTAAAGATCAGCCAGCGGGCGCACGTCATTTTTCCCTATCACAGGCGGCTGGACCAGGTGGAGGAAGATCGCAAGGGCGATCAAAAAATAGGCACCACCGGCCGGGGTATCGGCCCCGCCTACATGGACAAATCGGCCCGCGTGGGCATCCGCATGATCGACCTGATCGACGAGGAGGAGTTCAAGGCCCTCCTGGAAATGAACCTGGAAGTCAAAAACCACCTCCTTACAGCGGTCTACGGCAGTGAGAAGTTTGATTTCACAGAGATTTACGGGGCCTACCGCAAATACGCCGAAACCCTTTCCGGGCTCGTTGAAGATGTGTCGGTAATTGTTAACGAGGCAATAAACAGCGGTAAGAATGTCCTTTTTGAGGGCGCTCAGGGGACGCTCCTCGACCTCGACCACGGCACCTACCCCTTTGTTACATCCTCGCACCCTTCAGCCGGCGCCGCCTGCCTGGGGGCCGGGATTGGCCCGACTAAGATAGACAGGGTAATCGGGGTCGCCAAGGCCTACACCACCAGGGTCGGGGAGGGGCCTTTCCCAACCGAGCTGCTGGACGAAACAGGCGAGCATATTCGCGCTAAAGGCGGGGAGTTTGGCACCACAACAGGCCGGCCGAGGCGCTGCGGCTGGTTTGACGGCGTTATAGGCCGGTATTCCGCCCGGATCAACGGGCTGGACCACCTGGCCATCACCAAGCTGGACGTCTTGACCGGCCTGGAAAAGTTAAAAATTTGCACAGGTTATATTTACCGCGGTGATGTGCTGAACGAATTTCCGGCCAGCCTGAAAGTGTTGAATGAGTGCGAGCCGGTATACGAGGAGTTTCCCGGCTGGCAGGAAGACATAACAGGAGCGCGTAAAATTTCCGACCTGCCGGCCAACGCCAGGAAGTACATGGAGCGCGTAGAGCAGGTCTCAGGCGTGCCGGTGGCCGTTATCGGAGTCGGCAGCCAGCGGGACCAGGTGATCGTTGTTACAGACCTTTACCAGGCGTAATTGATTGTTTTGAGCGGTATTGAGCCGCGGTTTCAGCCCGCGCGCCATACCTGCGCAAATCGGGGAAATTCCTTCGCTCTAATCGGGGACATTCCTTCGATGAGGGAAACTAAATTTTAAAAAATTTGTCCTGATGATTTTAGAAGAGCAAATGGAACTTCTAAAAGGAACCGGGAAGGTGTGTCCCCGTACCTCTGTTGGTGTGTCCCCATACCTTTTAAACCTGGAGCTGTCCATATGCGCCTAGTCTATCTGAACGGTGAATTTGTACCGGAGTCAGAGGCCAAAATTTCAGTTTTTGACCGCGGTTTTTTGTACGGAGACGGCATATTTGAAACGATCCGGGCGTACAATGGGCGCCTGTTCCGGCTGGGCCGGCACATGGAGAGGCTGAGGCGGTCGGCGGAATTAATCGCCTTAAGCCTGACGCACGGCCCCCGCTATTTTGCCGCGATAGCAGAGGAGACGTTAGAGGTCAACCGCCTTATAAACGCTACGGTCCGGCTCAGCGTATCGCGCGGCCGGGGCGCGCCAGGGCTGTCCCCCGCGAAATGCGGTCGTCCGACGGTAGTTTGCTCGGCGCGCGAAGTGCAGGAGGGTCTTAAAGCGAAGCAGGAGGCGGGGGTCGGCGCAGTGCTGGTAAACACCAGGCGGACCCCGCGAGAGTGCCTGGACTCCCGCGCCAAGACCTTTAATTTCCTGAACAATATCATGGCCAGGATAGAGGCTGACACCGCCGGAGCTTTTGAGGGGATCATGCTGAACGGCGCGGGCCAGGTGACCGAGGGTACGGTCAGCAACGTGTTTTTTTGCCGCGCGGGCGCCCTCTGCACCCCTTCGGTGGAAACGGGCATCCTCCCCGGGATCGCCCGGGAAACGGTACTGGAAATAGCTTCAAACATGGGCGTTGAGAAGGTGGAGGGGTATTTTACGGCGGAAGACCTTTCTTGCGCCGGAGAAATTTTTCTTACAAATTCAAACTGGGAAGTTATGCCCGTGGTTCTACTGGATGGAAGGGCGGTCGGCGCCGGCGCGCCGGGGGCGATAACCGCCAGGCTGGCCCGGGGGTACCGGTCGCTTGTGGATGAATAGGTGCCCCGGCCCCGGCGGCCCCGGCGCCTGTCCCTTCACTTATGAATTTTGTGGTGTCGGCCCCTTAACTTATTAACTTATTAACTTATTCTTCTAAATCTGACTCTTAAACTGAGAATGTGAGCCGGGATTTACATGATCTGTTTATGGTGGCACACTGAGGGCTGTTATTTTACAAAAATCACCGTTGACACGGGTACATTGATATAGTATTATATTGTTCTGTAAGCTGCGGGCCATTAGCTCAGTCGGTAGAGCACCTGACTTTTAATCAGGGTGTCGGTGGTTCGAGTCCACCATGGCTCACCAAAACTGGAAGTTAGAAGTTGGAAGTTAGAGGTTAGATTAAGAAGGAATTCGGTGTTGCCGAATTTCGGACAAGAAATCCAATTTCCAACCTCCAACATCCAATATGGGGCCCCATGGTCAAGCGGTCTAAGACACCGCCCTTTCACGGCGGTAACCCGGGTTCGAATCCCGGTGGGGTCACCAAAAAAACGCGGGCAACCTGCAAAGGCTGCCCGCATCCGCTCTACAAACCGCAGCTTGCTTGATTTATAAAGGTATTTAGGTTATAATAAATAATATGCGGGCGTAGCTCAATGGTAGAGCATCAGCTTCCCAAGCTGAGGGTTGAGGGTTCGAGCCCCTTCGCCCGCTCCAGTATTTATAAGGGTTCCGGGGCTTTGATCTTGCCCCGGATTTTTTCTTTACCCTTACAGTGTATCAGCATTAAAATAGAACGCAGTTGCCGGGTAAATTCCCCGTGAAATATCCTTTAAATAGTATGAGGCGCTGAAAAGATGCTATAATTAAGGACATCCCGGTAAAGCTTTTACCCTGGAAAATTACTTGATTAACTATCAAAAGGGGTTTTATTGTTTGTTAAAGGGAGATTTGTTTATTGAGTAAAAATACAGCGATCCGGCTGGGGGAAAACCTCAGAACATACTACAAGAAGGTTATAAACCTGTCTGACTCGCCTGAAAGGATAGCAGGGGGGGGTGGCATTGGGTTTAGCTTTTGACTTCCTCCCCATCCCGGTAATCAGCATCCCGCTTTCCTATTTAGTTGCCCGGCTAACCCGGTGTAATCCCGTGGCGGCAGTGACTACGGTTATTTTTTTCAAGTTGGCCGTCCCGGTTTTTTACACCTTGAATTTATTGACGGGAAGTTTTTTCTTCGGGGATATGCCCGGCCGGGACGCTGTAGATACCGGCGTTTCAATTTTAGACCGTTTCCTTGATATTCTGTTTGAGCACGGTTACCCCTTCCTGGCCGGCAGCCTGATCAACGCCGTCGTGGTCTGGCTGGCAGTTTATTTTTTATTGATTTTTTTGTTGGAAAGAAGACGGCGCAAGCGTGGCGGTTAAAAAGTACTCGTAATCTTGCTTTCCATGATTTAGCCTTTGTCCTTTGAAATAATATACCGCAAAAGGGGCGGGGATAAAAACTAAATTTCAGGCATCAAGGCCTTTTAATCACCGTCAGGAGCATTTTAAATCTTTGGCGGGCCTCCAGGGAGTGGGGGACGTCCTGGGGCATGACTACAGTCTCACCGGCCTTCACTGTCAGGGTCTCTTCCCCGATGGTTATTTCCGCTTCCCCGTCCAGCACCTGGACCATAGCGTCTCCCGCCGTGGTGTGCGTGCTGATGCCCTCCCCCTGCTCCAGGGC
>JAMCWI010000069.1:0-4334 GCA_023481335.1 Bacillota bacterium
ATTAAGTTACTTGAAAAAGAGTTAAATTACTTTGCCATATCTTTACCTAATAGACCTGGTAAAATGACTTTAACTCCCAGAGATACAGAAATATTTAGTGATGATCACATAAGTTAGCAGCTTCAACTGTGGAGATTTTTTCATATACATTTTTACTCCCACTCGATCGTCGCCGGGGGCTTCGAGGTGATGTCGTAGACCACCCGGTTCACTTCCTTGATTTCGCTGACGATGCGCGACGATATGGCCTCCAGCACCTCGTAGGGGAGGCGCGTCCAGTCCGCGGTCATGGCGTCGTGACTATGCACCGCCCGCACGGCTATGGTGTATGAATAGGTGCGCTCGTCCCCCATTACTCCTACGCTCTTCATGTCGGGCAGAATGGCAAAAGACTGCCAGATCTCGCGGTACAGCCCGGCCTTCCTTATTTCCTGCTCGACTATGGCGTCCGCCTCCTGTAATACAGCCACCTTTTCGGCGGTTACCTCGCCAAGAATGCGCACGGCCAGTCCCGGTCCGGGGAAGGGCTGGCGCCAGACCACCTCTTCGGGAAGCCCCATCTCCTCGCCGAGCGCCCGCACCTCATCCTTAAAGAGCCAGCGCAGGGGCTCGACCAGCGCCATGCGCATGTTTTCCGGCAGCCCTCCCACGTTGTGGTGGGACTTGATTACGGCGGCGGTAGTGGTGCCGCTTTCCACAACGTCCGGGTAGAGGGTGCCCTGCACCAGGAAGTCGACCTGGCCGATCCTGGCGGCCTCATCTTCAAAAACGCTGATGAACTCCCCGCCGATTATTTTGCGCTTCTTCTCCGGGTCTGTGACCCCTATTAAAAGGTTTAAGAATCGCTCTGAAGCGTCCACGTAAATAAGGTTCATTTTAAATTTCTCCCGGAAGACTTTCAGCACCTGTTCCGCCTCGCCCTTGCGCAGCAGGCCCTGGTTAACGAAGACGCAGGTGAGCCTGTCACCGATCGCCCGGTGCACCAGCACTGCCGCCACCGACGAGTCAACCCCGCCACTCAACGCGCACAGCACCTTTTTGTCCCTCACCTGGCCGCGCACCCCGGCAACGGCGTTTTCAAGGAATGAGCCCATCGTCCAGACCCCGGAACAGCCGCAGATGTCGTAGAGAAAGGCTTTCAGCACATCCATACCTTTCGGGGTGTGCGCCACCTCGGGGTGAAACTGCACGGCATAAAGATTTTTTTCTGGGCAGGCTATCGCCCCCACCGGCGCCTTGTCCGTCCGGGCGGTTACGGTAAAGCCGGGCGGCGGCGCCTCCACCAGGTCCCCGTGGCTCATCCAGCACTGCTCCAGCGGCTCCAGGCAGGAAAGGAGATGATCGCGCTCCAGCACCGACAGATCCGCCCGGCCGTATTCCCGGTGGGCGGCGCGTTTTACGCTGCCGCCGAGCTGGTGAGCCATTAACTGCAGGCCGTAGCATATACCCAGCACCGGGATGCCCAGGTTGTACAGTTCCGGATCACAGGCCGGCGCTTTTTCCTGGTAAACGCTCGATGGGCCGCCGGAGAATACTATCCCCTTCGGGGCTCTTGCCTTAATTTCTTCAACCGGGGTTGAGTATGGCAGCATCTCGCAAAAGACCTTTAACTCCCTGATCCGGCGGGCGATCAGGTGGCTGTACTGGCCGCCGAAGTCGAGGACGATCACCATTTCCTGCACTGGAATAGACATTTTTATTTCCCCTTTCCGTAGACTTCCGGACGCAAGACCATTATGTAGGGGAGATTCCGGTAGCTCTCGTTGTAATCAAGCCCGTAACCCACCACAAATTCATCCGGAATGGTAAAGCCGTTATAATGAATGTCCACAGGCGCCAAGCGCCGGGAGGGCTTGTCCAGGAAGGCGCACACATTCAGGCTGGCCGGGCCGCGGGACTTCAGGTTTTCGACCAGGTAATTTAAAGTGAGCCCGGTGTCAACGATATCCTCCACGATCAGGACGTGGCGTCCTTCGATGCCGCGATCCAAATCCTTTAAAATCCGCACTACTCCCGAGGTCCTGGTTGAGGCGCCGTAGCTCGACACGGCCATGAAGTCAAATTGCGCCGGCGCCGTTATCCGGCGCACCAGGTCCGCCAGAAAGACCATCGCGCCTTTTAATATCCCCACGCACAGTATTTCTTTGCCCTGGTAGTCGCGGGAAATTTCTTCCCCCATGGCCCGGACCCGTTTCCCGATTTCCTCTTCGGTTAAAACGATCTTCTCACCGTCAGGATGCAATCCGTCAACCCCTTTTTAAGCATATATAAATTTAAATATAACAAATTGCGAAGTTTTACAACAGGTAAGGATTACCATATAAACTGCAGGCACCTGCTGCCGGCTGCCTGTAATAACATTTCCTGAACAAAAAAAAATAGACCGGCATTTAGCCGGCCGCAGCTCTGGCAAAGCCTTCCTCAAAAAGCGCCACTTGCTTTTCTGCAAATTTAGCGGCGCAGGCGGCAGGGAAACCTGTTTAAACTTTACAAAGGCGGGTCAATTGTTATATTCTTGTCATAGTCCCAGATCCTTAAGTTAATGGTCAGGGTGCCCTTGACGTTGCGTTTTTCCCCGGCCCTGATCGTGGCCTGGCGCACCCTGTAGTCCTGTGGGCTAAGCCAGACTTTATAGTGATAATCGGTCAGGAGCAGTTCCAAAAAGGGGTCGATCAGGTTGGGGCGCATTTCAAAGGCCAGGAGCCGCTCCCCGTTTACCCGCTCCGCCCCTGTATACTTCATTTCCGGTATGTCCTTGAAGTTGAAGAAAGCCAGCGGGTTAAGCTCGGCGTAAAATAACTCGGAGTCAACGAGCCTGCTGCCCGGCAGGCTGATCCACCTGCCATTAACCTGGTCCTTGAAAAACGCGTTGTCGCCTATTTGCACGAATTCAACCGGCCTGTTCAGGATGGTTCCCTGGATGCGCACCCGGTCGGGGGCCACCCGCTCGCCGTCAACCTTGCTGTAGAGGTCGACCGCGGCCTTTTCCTCCTTGAGGTAATGGACTTCCGCCTGGTAGCGGAAACTCGCGCTGGCCTGCGCCCTCTCGACGCCCATACCCAGCATTTGCTGCGGCGTGAGTTTACCGGCGCCGCCGAAAATCAGGCGCGAGCCGCCCCACAGGACCAGGACAAGAGCCACGATCGAGCCTGCCACAAAAACCCTTTTCCTGTTCAGGATAATCCAGCGCGGGGAAGGCAGCCGTAACCCTGGGACCCGGCCGGAGAAGGCACTAAATATTTTAATAATCCAGCGCGGCAGATTCAATGATCATTCCTCCGTATGCCAGTTGCTTTATACAGAAATATTACTGGTATTAAGGAAAAAATATGACAGTACGGCGGACTGCCCGTACAAATAAATCAAGAGGCGGTGAAAACCTCGCCGCTTCAAAGAGTAGTATCACACACGGGAGGGATTTTTATGGACATAAAAGAAATGCAGGGGGAAGTGGAAGCCTGGATCAGCCAGTTTGAAGAGGGGTACTGGAGCCCGTTAAGCATGCTGGCCCGCCTGATCGAGGAAGTGGGCGAACTGTCCAGGGAGATCAACCACCAGTTCGGCGAAAAGACCAAAAAGCCGGAAGAGCCGATGGGCGACCTGGCCCTGGAACTCGCCGACATCCTGTTTATCCTGATCTGCTATGCCAATTCCCTGAATATAGACCTGGAAGACGCCTTTAAAAGGGTGATGGCCAAGTACCGCTACCGCGACAGCGAGCGGTGGACCAGGAAAGAGGAAGCATAGTAGATGATCCAGGCGCGGCGTTATGAAAAACACATGTTTATAAAAAGGCGCACCCGTGGGGTGCATTTTTCTTTTATGTAATCAGTGGGTAAGCAAATCGTATCCCAAAGAAAAATCGGTCTGACGACTGCGAAATCGAAGACCGCGTTTTCTTATGCAACAGGTAATAACCGGCTAGCTATGCAATACTGTCCAGCATTTTCAAGTGTTAAGCATTAGCCCGGCCGGACGGCTTTTTCTTTATCCAGCAGCTTTAGTGCTGGCCCTGCAAGCAGGGCCAGGAGTATCCCGGCTCCAAGCGTGACCAGCATCGCTGTCAGGGTATGAAAGAAATACCAGAACAAAAGGTAGCCCATGGACACAACAATGGACATCAGCATCAGCGGAAAGGCTATTTTCATATATCCAATGAAGCTGATGTGCTGGCCTCTCTTTTCGGCCATCCCGATGACCACAACATTGGCGGAGGCGCCGATGACCGTACCGTTGCCGCCCAGGCAGGCCCCCAGGTCTATATTCAGGGAATTGGCATAGCAGATCAGGATAAACAGGATGTCGGCGAGTTCCAGGGCCAGGTCGCCCATCGG
>JAMCWI010000069.1:4344-7271 GCA_023481335.1 Bacillota bacterium
GGAGGCTCCGATGACCGTACCGTTGCCGCCCAGGCAGGCCCCCAGGGAGAGCGCCCACCACAGGAAGTTCAGGTCGGCGATGCCACCCAGGCGGCCCATGTCCTGGATCAGCGGGATCATGGTCGCAACGAAGGGGATGTTGTCCACAAAGGCCGAAGCTATGGCGGACAGCCATAAAATCAGCATACCCGCAGGCACCATGTTTCCCCCGGTGGCCTCAAGCGACCATTTGGCCACGGCCTCTATTACCCCTACCTCTTCCAGCGCCCCGACCACAACGAAAAGGCCGATAAAAAAGAATATGACCGGCCATTCCACAACCTGCAGCGAGTGCTCCGGGTCCTCCCTGGTGATCAGGAGCAGCAGGCTCGCTCCGGAGAGCGCCACCACCGAGGATTCCAGGTGTACATACTGGTGCAGGACGAAGCCGAGGATGGTAAGTGAAAGCACAAGAAGGCACTTGCGCAAAAGCGCGAAATCCTTGATCTCGTCAAGCTCGTTCAGTTTCATTATCCCTGCCTGCAGTTCCGGACGGGTCACCATCTGCTTCCGGTAAATCAGCCGGACGCAGAATATGGTCAAAACGTAAATAACCATTATTACCGGGGTCAGGTTAAAAACGAAATCCATAAACCCAAGCCCGGTAGCGCTGCCGATCATTATATTCGGAGGGTCGCCGATCAGGGTAGCCGTGCCTCCGATATTAGAGGCGATGATCTCGGTTATCAAAAACGGCAGGGGGGTGAGTTCAAGCTGTTTGGCGATGGCAAAGGTAACCGGCACGATCAGGAGAACAGTCGTCACGTTGTCCAGAAACGCGGACAAAACCGCGGTAATCAGGGAGAGCGAGGCGATAATTCTGACCGGCTCACCCTTTGCGCCCTTGGCCGCTTTAACGGCCAGGTACTCAAAGACACCGGTTTGCCTGGTGACGCCGACGATGATCATCATGCCGACCAAAAGGCCGATGGTATTGAAATCGATGGCGTGCACCGCCCTGTCCAGGTCAACTATCCCAACGATCACCACCAGCGCCGCCCCCACAAAGGCGGCCACGGTCCGGTGGACTTTTTCGGTAACTATAGCGGCATAAGTAAGCAAAAAAACCGATATGGCAAAAACCACCTGGGCATTTCCGGACAAAATAACTCCCCCTCCAATTTATTTAATAAATCTTTATACAGGCCAGTATACCCGCCCGAGCAAAAAGAATAGGGGCGGGCATAGACATACAAGACTATACCCACCCCAGTTAGTCACTTTTCCTTGCGGCCTGGCAATCATTGCTTTAAAAAAACTGCTTTAGACCCATAGCTTTGCGTCCCCGGCTTTCGCGCGGGTTTGCCCTACACGACAGCAAATGGCATATTCAACTTAAGAGTTATTTTAACACATATGTTTACATTAACTCAATATAATTATTTATGTCCCGAAAGAACATCTTTCTTATAACTGTCGTATTTTTATGAAAAGTGGCAAAAGGCTCTTTTGCGACAGAGAACCGTCCCCCCTGTCGCATTTCTTACTTAAGAAACCCCGTGCGCTGCCGCCGGCTGGCCCGGGCTGCTTTTGTCGCGGCCCAGGTAGGCCCGCTGGACCTTCTCGTCCCTGATAAGCTCGTTTGGGCTGCCTTCCAGTACGACCCGGCCCCTCTCCAAGATTACGGCGCGGTCGGCTACTTTTAAGGCCGCGGCAGCGTTTTGCTCGACCAGGATGATCGTCGTGCCGTCTTCTTTCAACCCGTGCAGGGCGGACATAATCTCCCGGACGATCAGCGGCGCAAGCCCGTTGGACGGCTCATCCAGCATCAGCACCTTCGGCCTGGCCATAAGTCCGCGCCCTATGGCCAGCATTTGCTGCAGGCCGCCGGAGAGGGTCCCGGCGATGTGTCCCTCCCTGCCCGCCAGCGCGGGGAATATCTCCATAACCCGGTTTAAATCTTCCGCCAGAGTATTTTTATCTGCCCTGAAGCGGTGAAAAGCGCCCAGGAGCAAATTATCCCGGACGGTAAGGGTGTTGAAAATCTGCCGGTTCTCCGGAACCAGGCTTAAGCCCTGCCTTACAATGTATTCAGGCGCTTTCCGGGTGATCGGCCGGCCGTTAAGAATAATCTCGCCGCTCCGGGTCGGGTAGATCCCCGACAGGGCGCCCAAAAGGGTGCTTTTTCCCGCGCCGTTGGCGCCGAGCACCGCTATAATCTCGCCTTTCGCCGCGTGGAAGGTCAGCCCGCGCAGCGCCTGCACGAACCCGTGATATACTTTAAGCTCCGCTACCTGAAGAATATTCAAAATCCTCTTCCTCCCCGAGATAGGCCTTTCTCACCAGGGGATCCCCCTGGATCTCCCCCGGTGTCCCCTCCGCAATCGGCATCCCGAAATTCAAAACCAGGATCCGTTCGGCAACCTCCATCACCGTGTCCATGTCGTGTTCCACCAGGACCAGGGAAAAGCCCTTATCTCTGAGATTTTTTAAAAACTTGGCGAGCTGTTTTGTCTCGCCGGAGTTCAGTCCGGCGGCCGGTTCGTCAAGAAGGATCAGTTCCGGGGAGGGAGAGGATTTTGAATATTACCCGCAAGCGCCCTGGCTATCTCCAGCAGCCGCTGATTGCCGAACGGCAGTGTAGACGCCGGTTTTTCCGCATCCCCGCCCAGCCCGAGTTCCTCCATTATGGCCAGCGACAGCCGGCGCGTCTCCTCCTCTTCCCTGGCTACTCCGGGAAGGCGCAGGAGAGCCTGGATAAAGCCGTGCCTGCCGCTTAAATAGGCCCCGGCCATTACGTTTTCAACAGCGGACAGATTGCCGAAAAGCTGAAGGTTCTGAAAGGTGCGGGATATGCCGGCGGCCCTGATCTGGTAAGGCTTGAGGCCGAGCAGGCTTTTACCATTGAAGCTGACCTCCCCCCGATCCGGCTTTAACATACCCGAAAT
>JAMCWI010000131.1 GCA_023481335.1 Bacillota bacterium
GGAAAAACTAAAGAGCAGCTGGTTTTTTAACATGGCCTGGTTGCGCTGGTATTGGTATTCGTCCCGGTCAGTCCACCAGTCGTAATCAACCTCCGAGTATCTGCGGCTGCGGTACTGCGGCGGCGGGGGATAAGCATAGCGGCCCCCGACCGGTCCGCGCCGCCCCCCATAATTGGGGTCATTGTCGTAGTAGTCCTCCTGCCATTCTTGACGAGCTTCTAAGTCTTGAATAATCTCCTTTTTTAACCTGTTTATCATGGCAGGATCATAATTGCCGGGCATCATACCGGGACGCTCCTGTGCCTGGTTCACCATCCAAATTCCTCCTCCTATAGGTTATAACGGTTATATTGCCCTAAAAACAAGAGATTATAACAATTTTTGTTTTTTTATAAATTATTTTACAAGATCAGCCAAAACAAAGGGATTGAGGTTGTCCTTTCCTCAATCCCTCCTGCTGTTTATCTAATTAAGCCCATTTTGAATCAGTCTAGCAAATTATTTTGAGCCAAAAAGCAGGTTTCGTAATCTTTTCAGTAAGCCATTTTGTTTTCCCTGGCTGATAACATCCTTAACAAAGCTTGGATACAAATTGATACCCGCCAGTTTTCCTGCTTTGGCTTCCGACAAAGCCCCTTGATAATCCATAAAGCCATGATCCTCCAATTGGAAGCCGATAATCTCTCCACCTTTATTCCTTTTGGCCGAGACTATTTTCCTTTTACCCTTCGGGTTTGTATCTGGCATCATTGCATCTCCTTAGGCCGTATTAAACAATTTGCCAAAAACCAGATAGCCGATACTGATGATCAAACTGATCAAGATGAGGTACATAAACCACCGGGATCTCAGCATTCTAGCTCACCTTCTTCTGTATGTTAAAGAAAAAAGAATCCAGGACATTTTTTTCTTTTGGGATGCTGTCCTTTGTTTTGAGATACTCCAAAATTCCTTGGCATATGGCTTCGGCCAGTACTTGTCGGTATTTTTTATCCAATAATTTTTTTCTTTCCGCCGGATTGTTGATGAATCCTGTTTCCACAATAACGCAGGGCATGCTGGTATGGGTTAACAGATAATATCTCCCGGTCTTAATGGTACGCTTCCTTATTTCAGGAATTTGGTGCAGTTCTTGCTGAATACATTCTGCCAGCAATTTCCCCTGGGCTGACTTGCCATAGAAGAAGGCCTCGGGGCCAATACATTTACCGGGTCCGACATTGACATGAATGCTCACCATGGCATCCGCCCCAAATTGTTTGGCCATCTCCGCCCGCCGTTGGAAATCGTAGCGCTTCGCCTCTTTTCGATGAAGGCCCAGGATGGCATGATTATAATCCCCTTGCCGGGTTAACAGGACGTCCACCTGGTTCTTCTTTAAAACACTGGCAACTTCCCTGGCGATTTCTAAATTAAGGTCTTTCTCCATGATGCCGCCCCGCATGGCCCCTGGGTCGTAGCCCCCGTGGCCCGGATCGATGGCGATGCGGCCCACCGGTTCTGCAGCGGCCTGGCCTGCGTACATGAGCAACAGAAGGATGGCAGTTAAAATTCGCAGCATTTTGTCACCTACCTGCTCTTTAGTTTTTCCTTGGGAACGCAAAAAAATGCTAATAAATTAACGGTCTTTTACGGTACCATCTCTTTCATGCGGCACCGTCTGAAAATTTTTTTATTTCTCCTTCCCCCGGGTGTTGTAATTTCTGCCTGGGTTTGTCTTTACTAACAGGCCAAATTGTAGTTTAATGTAAGTATTTATAACTTGACGATATCATCTAGGGAGGCCATGTTGATGAAATATGAAAGTACCCGCGGCAATTCTCCGGCTGTTTCTGCCGCCAAAGCCATTAAAAAAGGCATCGCCCCTGACGGCGGCCTGTTTGTACCCATAGAAAACGTAACAATAACCCAGGCGGAACTGCAAAGGTTGACTTCCCTCTCTTATGCCGAACGTGCCGTGGCAATCTTAAAACTTTTCCTGACGGACTTTACGGAAAAGGAATTAATCGACTGCGTGGAGGCGGCCTATGGCGGGGACAAGTTTGATGCACCCGAGGTGGTCCCTGTAAAATCCCTTACACCGGACACCGCTGTGCTGGAACTGTGGCATGGCCCCACCTGTGCCTTTAAGGATATGGCCCTGCAGATTTTACCTCAATTCCTGGTCAGGTCGTTGGTAAAAACCGGCGAAACTTCGGAGATTGTCATTCTGGTGGCCACCTCAGGGGACACGGGCAAAGCAGCCCTGGACGGTTTTGCAGACGTACCCGGCACCAGCATCATCGTCTTCTTCCCCCAGGAGGGGGTTAGTGAGGTACAGCGGCTGCAAATGATTACCCAGCAGGGGAACAATGTGCACGTGCTGGGCGTCCATGGCAATTTTGATGATGCCCAAAGCGGTGTTAAGCAAGTGTTCGGAGACAAGGAACTGGCACAGGCTTTGGCAGACAAGGGCTACCGCCTTTCCTCTGCCAATTCCATCAACTGGGGTCGTCTGGTGCCTCAAATCATTTACTACTTCTCTGCCTATGCAGATTTAGTGCAAGCCGGCACCATTCAATTCGGCCAGAGCATTAATTTTGTGGTTCCCACCGGCAATTTCGGCAATATTTTGGCCGGTTTCTATGCAAAATCCATGGGACTCCCTATCAACCGCCTGATTTGTGCCGCCAACCCCAATAACGTACTGACAGATTTTATCCAGACCGGCACTTACAACCGCAACCGCAATTTCTTAAAAACCCTGTCGCCTTCCATGGATATCTTAATTTCCAGCAACCTGGAACGACTGCTCTACGAATTAACTGGGCGGCAGGCCGAAAAAATTAACGGTTGGATGAATGAGTTAAAAACCAATGGGGTCTACAGCGTTGACCCGGTTACCCGGGAGAAAGTAAGCAGCCACTTCTGGTCCGACTTTGCTGACGACCAGGAAACCTTGGCTACCATTCAAAAAACCTGGGCACAGCATCACTATTTGTTGGATACCCATACCGCAGTGGCCGTCCGTGTGCTGGAAAAATACCGCCGGGCCACCGGGGACACCACATACAGCGTGGTGGCTTCCACTGCCAGTCCCTTTAAATTTAACGGCAGCGTGGCGAAGGCTCTGCTGGGAGATGAGGCCATTGCCGGCAAGAGTGAATTTAATCTGTTGAGTGATTTGTCCGCCTTCACCGGTTGGCCCATCCCAAAAGGACTGCATGACCTGGATAAACGCCCGGTGCTTCATAAAGAGGTAACCGGCAAGGATAAAATTGATGAGGCTGTAAGAAATATTTTGCTCACCCCTTAATTACAAAAATTCCCGCATTGCGGGGCGGTGTGAGTCGGCAGGAGGGCGCCAAGCGACCACTTGCCTTTAACCAGCATCATCTTCAACCCCATGGTTCACCTCCAGAACCGGAGTTTTTGCCCTTTCCGAAATTCCTCCACAAAGCCCCGACAGATGATGTTGTTCTGCCCGCAGGTCTTACGGTGCCACCCCTGCCGCCAAAATGCAACACAGTGGCACACAGGTGCTGCACGATTGTATGAATTGCCTTTCTGTATTTGGGTTTAAATCGAGCTGTGGATTTGGTTAAAAATCCCTTTTATCTGTCAAATCCCTTGCTGGAATTGCGGAAACGAGGTATAATAATGCATTAACAAAAAGTCCGGAAGGGAGGTAAAACGGATGAAATATACACTCATGAATAAGTATACACCGGTTGTGGAGCTGAGCATTGACGAGGAAACGGCCGCTGTCATAAATGTCGGACAGGTGCTTCATCCGGAATACCTTCCGGTGGGTATTCAGATCACCAAAGGAATTCCTGACAGGAAAAGCCTCAATGACTGGTGGAGGGGACGTTCCATTCCAGCCAGCCGTTCCGGTATTCGGGAAGCACTTACCATTTTGAATGTATCCCACACGGAGCAGCTTCTCACTAAGTGCTATGGCTTGAGCCTGTCTGACCAGTATTGGATCAACCCCATAGACCATCCTTTGAAATGGGAGGACATCAATTTTTTTGAAAACACTTTCTCCGATGATGTGGGGAATGCCCTCTTTGGTCAGGAGCCGGAAAACAATGAGCTGGATTTGCTCTCGCCCTGCAATACTTCCGACGGATGGCTGAAAAAGAAGTGGAAAATTCTCAATGGAGAAAG
Source organism: Bacillota bacterium (assembly GCA_023481335.1). GTDB lineage: Bacteria > Bacillota > Desulfotomaculia > Desulfotomaculales > Desulfotomaculaceae > JAMCWI01. The sequence continues at coordinate 4,153 of JAMCWI010000131.1, forward strand.
GATCCTCATTAAATCCGGAAGTAATCCGTTTCAGCAGGAGCCTTTAAACGAGGTTATTGCCACCTCCCTGCACAAGCGGCTGAACCGTGCGGCCTATGTTCCGTACAGTCTGATATGGGAGAACAATATCCCCTACAGCGTTTGCCCGAATATAGTCACATCAGATACGGAGCTGGTCAGTGCCTACAGCATTTTCAAAAGCCGTAAAAAACAAAACCATCATTCTTACTACGAACATTTCCTGTTATGCTGTGAGCACTTAGGAATACCAGGCATGAAGAAATTTTTGGATTATCTGCTGGTCTTTGATTTTCTGATTGCAAACACAGACCGGCATTTTAATAATTTTGGCTGTATCCGAAACGTAGAAACCTTGCAGTGGCAAGGCCCCGCGCCGGTTTTTGACAGTGGAACAAGCCTGTGGCACGATCAAGTGAGCAAAGCCATCCAGCCGCAGAGCGATGTGCCCTGTCAGCCGTTCAAGGCTGCACACAGTCAGCAGATTGGCCTTGCAGGCAGTCTTGACTGGGTGGATTTTTCTGCCCTTCAGGATCTGGATGAGGAATTCCGAACATTGCTTTTATCCTCTCCCTACATTGATGAACCGCGAACCGATGCGCTATGCGCAGGGCTGAAGGATCGGGTACTTCAGCTGGAACAGCTCGCCCTCGAATAGAAAAAGCAGCCAGTTTCCCCAGCCAGCTCTCCGGCGGCCAGCAGCAGCGTGTGGCCATCGCCCGGGCCCTGGCCATGAAACCCAAACTGATGCTGTTTGACGAACCCACCAGCGCCCTAGACCCGGAATTGGTTGGTGAAGTTCTCTCGGTTATCAAAAACCTGGCAGCCGAAGGCATGACCATGCTGATCGTGACACACGAAATGGGTTTTGCCAGAGAAGTGGCGGACCGGGTGGTGTTCATGGATGAAGGAAAAATCGTCGAAATGGGCACCCCGGAGCAAATTTTCAGCACCCCCAGGCACCCCAGAACCAGAGAGTTCTTAAGCAGCATATTAAGAGGCTGCGAAAAAGTACCCTATCCACAGGTTGGATAGGGTACTTTGCTTATTTACAGGGAATAACCTGTTTATACGGCGGCGGAGGCAATTTAGCGTGAAGATTTTCTGTGTAAGGTATATCAATATGCGTCATATCCTTGTCAAACTCTTTTTTCAACTGATCAACAACAATGGAACCGATTTGGCGGCCCAGCCGTAAGCCTTCATCATTATCCACCGGGAAGTGAACCCCGGCATATAACCGGGAAACGGCACATTCCTCTGCCAGTTCCTTAAGACGAGCGGCCTCGGGTTTAAAGAAGTAGCTTAATACCACCTGGGCACAACCAGCCACGGTTGAGTGGCCGGATGGGTAACTGGGGTGTTTAGGAGTTGGCAGCACGGTTTCCAGTGTTTGATCCAACTGGTTGGGCCGGGCAATGTTCCAGAGATATTTGTAATACCAAACAACCATCATGGTATCATTCAAGGCTGCCTGGGTCACGGCAAGAATGCGGGCGGCCTGGGGGGCGGACACCTTATAAGTGTCAATTAAAATATCAATAATCGGCGTAAACTGTTTGGTCGGCGGCCCTGTACCCCAGTAGATGGCGATTTCAATTTGCTCCTGGGTCAGGTTTTCCAGCACTTCTTTAACAATTTCCAGCTGTTCTCCCGTGAAATCAATACTTGCTTCGGGCTGCCTTATTCGAAAAGCAATGGGGTTTCCCTGCAGATCCGTAAAGCGGCCTTCCTGTTCGCGCCTTAAATAATAGGTAGGCCAGGAACCGGCAGCCGGCTCTACGGCAGCCGGCACCCTTTCTTCCCCCGCATAGGAAAGCATGGACCAGCAGCGAGGAACATTGATTTTGGGAAGGGTACAGTGGTCGGGAAATAAAATATCAGGCTTATACTTCATCCTTTACCCTCCTTCACTGGTGTTTTTTGAGTATTTCCTTAAACGCTCTGTGTTACCATATAATATAAAGTTTGCCTGAGATTGGTTACAGAGAGGCATAAAAAGACAAAAGACTTGCAGGGATTTTTCAGGCTTTTTTGTTTGCCTTGGCAGGTATTATGGGGTCATTGTTGAAATGTTCAAAAAGTTAATTGGTCTTGGTGGTGGTGTGTTTGTCCAGGCTAAAACAGTACCGGCTTCATGAGAAGTGAGTGACCTAGTTAAAAAAACTAAGAAGGAATAATTGTATTTTCATAGAATTATTTGTAAATGTGTTTGAAAGGAAGTTGAGCCGTGGAAGAAATTTTAAAGGAGATTCTAGGCGAACTTAAAACTCTTAACCACCGAGTAGGGAAATTAGAGGAAGGTCAGGCTCGTTTGGAATCCAAAGCAGATACCTTTGAAACAAAATTTGATAAGTTAGATACTAAAGTAGATATTTTAGAAACAAAATTCGATAAGTTAGATTCTAAAGTAGATATTTTAGAAACAAAATTCGATAAGTTAGATTCTAAAGTAGATATTTTAGAAACAAAATTTGATAAGTTAGATACCAAAGTAGATATTTTAGAAACAAAATTCGATAAGTTAGATACTAAAGTAGATAAACTAGAAATCCGTATGGAAAGCGAAGTTATTGATAAAATTCGCGCCCTCTTTGACGGTTGGCAGGAGCATGAAGATAAATTTATTGATGCGGTGGAAAAGGTTGACTTGTTAAATACAAAATTTGAGCGACTGGAAACCAAACTCAATCAAGTGGCGGTGATTCAAAAGGATCATTCAGAGATTCTGGACCTGCTGGCGGCCCGTTCCATCCGTCAAGAAGCAGACTTGCAAACGCTAAAAAGAGCAAAATAGATAGGATGCCCCCCTTCTAGGCCGGCGTATTTGAATAATCGCCTCTCTTAGAAGGTTTTTTGTTTTGCATAACGAATTCAGTTGATTATCCAAGTAAACGAGGAGAATTCCATGTGTGCTAAAATACTGGTGATTGAGGATGACCGCAACATTTGTGAATTACTGGGTCTTTATTTAAACAAAGA
>JAMCWI010000174.1 GCA_023481335.1 Bacillota bacterium
GTGTGCAGCGCTTTGATTTACTTTGAAATAAATGTTGTAGTCCAGGCCGTAGTTGGTCTTGATGCAGTTTTGCAAAAATAAATCGCATTCCCGCCCCTTCAGCAGTTCCAAACTCACCTCGTCGGGCAGGTAAAGGGTCAGACTCCCTTCTTCGCACTGCCAGCGGGCATTGCTGATCCATCCCCGGGCCGCCGGAAACCTGTGCATCAGCTCTGTCTTAAGAAATTCAACATCCGGCTGAAATGCGGCACTCTTGGACGGTTGATAATCAATTTCTAATAAAACCGGCCCCGGTGTTAGGGCAGCCAGGGCCGACTTTAGTTTTATCAACTCTTCACCGGTTGGTTGTTGTTGTAGTCTTAGATGCAGCTTCCATTCTTTGCTGGCAACATTGACAACCACCCGCACCACCTGGGCCTGTTTAAAAATCTCCTGCAACTGGTTGTTGAATTTATGTTTATCCAGCACATCAAATAACGATACAGCCAAGGAAAACCCTCCAAAGAATTTTGCCCGGCACCAAGTCCCCGGTACCCGGCAGAACTTCGGTTGCCTGAATAATTATGTTTGGTATGTTCAAACCCCGGCCTGCCGTGTAGATTTACCCTTTAGACATAGAGCGCCGGGAACAGGTTGTGTATTTTTCAATCAACTCTTCCAGCACGGTAACCGCAGCGGCAGCCGACCGGGGCCGACCGATGGATCTGGCCGCTTCGGTCATCAGTTTTTGCAGGGAAGGTTTTTGTAAATAGTTTTTAACTTGTTGAATGAGATCCTTTTGGCCCCTTACCAACCGGGCGGCACCCATGGTTTCCAGGAATTCGGCATTCCGTTCCTCCTGTCCGGGAATGGGATCGGTGATAAACATGGGCAGTCCGCTGGCCATGGCTTCCGAGGAAGTAAGGCCTCCGGCCTTACCCACCATCAAGTCGCAGGCGGCCATCAAATCCTGTATATTGTTGACATAACCCAGCACCTGTATCCGGCCGGGCAAATCGGGCAGCATTTTAAGCAATTTAATTCTTAAGGCTTTGTTGCGCCCGCAAACCACTGCCATTTGACAGGGCAATGCCGCCGAAGCCAGCTCCTTGACGACTTCTCCCAAAGGCCCCATGCCCAGGCCCCCTCCCATAATAAGGATCGCCGGCAGTTTGGGGTCCAGGTTCCACTGCTTGCGCAGCACAACCCGGTCTTTGGGAACGGCAAAGCCAGGGTCAATGGGTATGCCCGTGGCCCTTATCTTGCCCGGTGCGATTCCATGATTCCCGAAGGCCTTAACCAAAGCGTCTGCAGCCACCAAATAGCAGTCCACATCATCAAATAACCAGAAGGGATGGACTGTAAAATCTGTGATGGCTGCCACAATGGGCACGTCGCATTTTCCCCCGGCACGCAAATGAGTTAGGATGCCCAGGGGAAAAGGATGGGTGCAGACAATGGCCTGGGGCTGCATCTGCTCAATTAACGAGATTAGTTTGGGGGCTGCCAGCCGGTTGATAATCCGGTTAAATTCTTGCTTGGCAAAACCGGAAATGGGTTTTTCCTTTTCAGCCTGCCGGTAGAGATAACCGTAGATCACCGGAGACATCTTGATGATTTCCATATAGGTGCCCAGTACTACTTTTTCAATGAGGGGACTGGCATAGCGGAAGGTATCAAGTATAATCACCGCAGCCTGGGGATTCCGCCGCAGGATTTCTTGTTTAATGGCCGCCGCCGCCCTCATATGACCGTCTCCTGCGGAGACTGACAGTACCAGTACTTTATTTATCATCATCGTTTACTCCTACAGGGTTGGTAAAATTTCTTGTACCTTCGCCACTGCTTCGGATAGGGGAATTAAATCGGTTTGGCCGGACCGGCGCCGGCGGATTTCCACCAGGCCTTCCTCCACAGCCTTATTGCCCACCACAATTCTCAGGGGATAACCGATTAAATCGGCATCTTTAAATTTTACACCGGGCCGCTCGGCACGATCATCCAGAACGCTTTCCACCCCTAACCGGTTTAACTCCCGGTACAGGGTTTCCGCCAAATTCAATTGCTTTTCATCCTTGGGGGCCACCGGGATTACCACTGCATGATAGGGGGCAATATTGGCGGGCCAGATAATGCCGTCCTGGTCATGGTTTTGTTCAATGGCTGCAGCCATGGTGCGGGAGACACCGATGCCATAGCAACCCATAACAATGGGTTTTTCCTTGCCGTTTTCATCCAGGAAGCCGGCCCCCAGTGTTTTGCTGTATTTGGTTCCTAATTTAAAAATTTGCCCCACCTCAATCCCCCGGGCCTCCTGCAGCCGGGCACCGCATTTGGGGCAGGGTTCCCCGGCCTTCACAATGCGGATATCCTCTACCATTGCCGGTTTGAAGTCCCGGTTGGGACTCACGTTCTTTAGGTGTGCATCCTGTTTGTTGGCCCCGGCAACAGCATTGGTGAGAGCCATAACCTCCGGGTCCGCCACAATGCGAATGTTTTTTAAACCCACAGGACCTACGTACCCGGCGGGCGCGCCGGTAGCCTGCCGGACGGCTGCTTCATCGGCCAGATCAAGGTTTATGGCCTTTAGGGCGTTCAGCAATTTAATTTCGTTGACATCCCGATCACCGCGTACCAACGCCGCCACAACTTCCTTATCGGTTTTATAGAGCATGGTTTTAATGACATGAAAGGGCTCAATACCCAAAAATGCGGCCACTTCCTCGGCGGATTTTTTGCCGGGGGTGCTTGCTTCCTGCAGCTCCAGAAGTTGGCTGCCGGGGTCGAGACCTGCTGCAGGCTGGGTGGTGGCTTTTTCTGCGTTGGCTGCGTAATCGCAAACAGAACAATAGAGAACAGCCGCTTCGCCGGATTCCGCCAGCACCATGAACTCATGGGTGGTGCTGCCGCCTATAGCACCGGAATCTGCCTCCACCGGACGGAACTGTAAGCCGCAGCGAGTAAATACATTGGTGTAAGCCTCGTGCATTTTTTGATAGCTGACATCCAAGGCCGCCTCATCCCTATCAAAGGAATAGAGATCCTTCATGATGAATTCCCTGCCCCGCATAAGACCAAACCTGGGACGACGCTCATCCCGGTATTTATTGGTGATATGATACAGCAGCAAAGGTAATTGTTTGTAGGAACGAACTTCATTCCCTACGGTAATTGTAATAACCTCTTCATGGGTTGGCGCCAGGCAAAAATCCCGGTCATGCCTGTCCTTAAGGCGGAACAATTCCGGGCCGTAAACATGCCAGCGCCCGGATGCCAGCCATAACTCAGCCGGTTGAATAATGGGCATTAACATTTCCTGGCCTCCCTGCCTGTCCATCTCTTCCCGGACGATTTGCATAATTTTCTTCAGTACCCGGTGGGCCAGGGGTAAATATGTATAAACGCCCGAAGCGGTTTTACGGATAAAACCGGCCCGCAGTAAAAGTTTATGGCTGACGATTTCGGCTTCCGCCGGTACCTCTCGCAAAGTAGGTATTAGCATTTGGCTCGCGCGCATTGATTGATCCTCCTGGTATGCTATTGGCTATTGGCATTATACTGGATACTTTACCGTAATTATAGACCTGTTTTTACAGATTTATATGATTTGGGCCTATAGTTTTTGTATTTCTTTCATCAGTTCCTCTAATAAATCTTCCTCCGGGACTTGGCGGATGATTTCGCCATGGCGGAAAATTAAGCCGACACCTTTGCCTCCGGCGATGCCCACATCGGCCTCCCGGGCCTCGCCGGGGCCGTTGACGGCGCATCCCATTACCGCCACCTTGATGGGCTTGTCCACGGCGGCTAATTTCTCTTCCACCTGCTCGGCAATCCTGATCAAGTTAATCTGCGTTCTGCCGCAGGTGGGGCAGGAGATCAGTTCCACCCCGCGCCTTCGCAAACCCAGTGCCTTAAGAATTTCCCAGGCCACGTGGACTTCGTGTTTGGGGTGGCCCGTCAGGGAAACCCGAATGGTGTCGCCGATGCCTTGGGCCAGCAGCGCACCGATGCCCACAGCGGATTTAATGGTGCCGCTTTTAACCGTACCGGCTTCGGTGACCCCGATATGCATGGGGTAATCCACCCTGGCCGACAGCTTACGGCATGCCTCCAGCATCAAAGGTATATGGGAAGCCTTCAGAGAGACTTTTATTTCCCGGTAATTCAGTTCTTCCAGCAGCCGAATGTGGTTTAAAGCGCTTTCCACCATGGCATCGGCCGTAACCCCGCCATACTTTTTTAATAATTCCTTTTCCAGGGAACCGGCGTTAACGCCGATGCGTATGGGAACGCTGCGTTCGCGGGCGGCGGCCACAACTTCCTGCACTTTGGCTTTGCCCCCGATATTGCCGGGATTGATCCTTAATCCGTCTACACCTGCCTGCAAGGCAGCCAGGGCCAAACGAAAATCAAAATGAATATCTGCGATAAGGGGAAGGGTGATTCCCTCTTTGATGGCAGGCAATGCCGCCGCAGCTTGCTGGTCCGGCACCGCCACCCGGATCACTTCACAGCCCACCTGGGCCAGCTCGTTAATCTGGTGGATGGTGGCCAAAGCATCCCGGGTATCGGTGTTGGTCATGGATTGCACCACAACGGGAGCACCCCCGCCAATCTTCACGGCACCCATCATCACTGGGCGAGTTTTTTTCATCTCCATCATATCCTCCGTCAACGGTTGTCGAACACCAGGGAAACAATATCGTTATAAGTGATGACCACCATCAGGAGCAGCAATAAACCAAAGCCCACCAGGTGGATGAAGCTTTCCTTGGAGGGTTCCACCGGCCTGCCGGCGACCTTTTCCCAGAGCAGGAACAACACCCGGCTGCCATCCAGGGCTGGGATTGGCAGCATATTGAACAACCCAAGGTTGATGCTTAAGAAGGCGGCCAGCTGCATCACGTTAAAAATACCAAACTCCGCAGCTTTGCCGATTTCACTGACAACCCTAACCGGGCCGCCCAAGTCCATGGGGGCCTGCTGGGTAAACATTTGTCCGAGGAAAGAAAGGATTAAGCCGGAAATCTGGACCGTAAAAGCAGTCCCTTTGGCCAGTGCCGAGAGGGGGTCTTCTTTTTTCATGGTGGGACGGATGCCCATTTTATACTGGCCGGTCTCGTCCTTCACTGTGGCAACCTTTAGGTTAAGCTCCTGGGTATCCCTGAGGATTTTAATCTGTAAAGGCTGCCCCGGGTTTTTATTGGTTTCCGCAACCAGTTGTTCCCAGTTTTCCACCGGGTTGTTATTGATGGCTGTGATCACATCCCCCGCTTGCAGGCCGGCCCTTTGGGCAGGAGAATTTTGAAGGACTTCCCCAATCCTGGTGGATGCGGGATCGGGCACTCCCTGCAGCATTAAGATAAAGGCAAAGAGCACCGCCGCCAGGGCAAAGTTCATCAAAGGGCCGGCGATTATCACCGCCGCCCTTTGCATGGCGGTTTTATGATTGAAGGTTTTCTCAACGGGGATCAGCTTATCTTCTTCTTCGTTGGGGTCCATGCCCGCCATGCGGACAAAACCGCCCAGCGGCAACAGGCGAAGGTTATACCGGGTATCGCCGCGGTGAATACCGAAAACCTTAGGCCCAAATCCCAGTGAAAATTCGTGTACCATAATGCCAACCCTTTTCGCGACCAGGAAATGGCCTAATTCATGAAAGAAAATGAGTAAACCAAAAACAACCACCGAAGCGACAAATGTTTGCATCTCTTCACCTCTAATAGTTCCTTATGATTTTAGCAGCTTCTGCTCTAGCCCAGCCATCAATTTCAATGATCTCTTCCAGACCGGAGGGTGTTATCCCTTTGTGTTGATTTAGGGTTCTTTCTACAACTTGAGGAATATCTAAAAATTTGATTTGGCCTGCCAGGAAAGCGTAAACAGCCACTTCATTGGCAGCATTTAACACCGCAGGCACTGTCCCCCCCTGTCTGCCCGCCTGATAGGCCAGGGCCAGGGACGGAAACCGTTTGGTATCCGGTTCTTCAAAGGTTAAACCCTTTAAATCGGTTACCTTTAAACGAGGCAGTTGATTAAACCAGCGGGCCGGATAACTAAGGGCATATTGGATGGGAATTCGCATATCCGGCATTCCCAGGTGAGCCAAAACAGAGCCGTCGCCGTACTCCACCATGGAATGAATAATGCTCTGGGGATGGATAACCACATCAATATGGTCGAAATCAATGTCAAACAACCACTTGGCTTCGATAACCTCTAATCCTTTGTTCATTAAGGTAGCGGAATCGATGGTAATCTTTTGACCCATGGACCAATTGGGATGTTTTAAAGCCATTTGGGGTGTCACTTGTGATAAATCTTCCGGATGATATTGGCGAAAAGGGCCGCCGGAGGCGGTTAACAGAAGCCTCCGGACCGATTGTCCGGCCTCTCCTTGCAAACACTGCCAAATGGCGGAGTGTTCACTGTCCACCGGCAGGATTTTTACTTCATTTTGTGCTGCCAGCTTCGTCACGTAATCCCCTGCTGCCACCAGGGTTTCCTTATTAGCCAGGGCAATTTGTTTTTTGGCCTTGATGGCCGCACAGGTGGGGATTAAGCCAATGGCCCCGCTTAAAGCAGTCACCACCGTAGAAGCCTCCGGGCAGGTGGCAACCGCCAGCAAACCGTTTAACCCGTGGTGGATTTCCGGCCGCCATCCCTCACCGGCTAATTGTTCCTGCAGCCATCGGGCATCTTCCTCCAGTTCCAAGGACACCACCAGAGGCTGGTACTGCCTGCATTGCTGCAGAAAAGCCTGGCGGTTGCGACCTGCCGACAGGGCCACCAATTTAAGTTCATTGGGAAATAAGTCTGCAACCTCCAAGGTTTGTCTGCCAATGGAGCCTGTGCTCCCTAAAATTGCTATTTGCTTCATGCCATGGCACCTCAATTATTATTTCACCCTTGGGGTTGAAATTCCTGCTTTGATTACCGCCTGAACCGCAATTAACAAGATCGGTCCCACGATCATCCCCACAAAACCCAGCACTTTAAAACCGACAAACAACGCAACCAGTGTAGCCAAAGGATGCAGCCCGAGGTTTGAAGCCACCACCTTGGTTTCCAGCAGCTGCCTGGCCACCATCAAGGCCAGGTACAAGCCGAGAAGCTTCAACCCAAAGGACACATCG
>JAMCWI010000027.1:0-6554 GCA_023481335.1 Bacillota bacterium
GCCAGGAAGGAAGCTTACCGGTTACACGGCGGGAGCCTTTTGCCCCTGATCAGCAATGAGAAGGAAAAAATCCGCGATCTGGCCTTTGGGGGAAGGTTTGCCGAAGCGATTATGGTTACTGATGGGGAGTGGGTTTTATTCCGTTGGCCGGTGGACCGGTCTAACCAACCCCTCGTGTGGTGCGGGCGGCGCGATCCGGGATGGCTGCACCGGGACGGGGTGGTGAAACAGGTTGGTCCCGACCGTTTTGAGGTCAATAAGCCGGTCTTAACGGCATGCGGGGCTTTTACCAATGAACTTTTTAACTTGAAAACAGATTATTGTCAGCAACATAATGTTTATCACCGGTTTCCAGATGTGGTAAACAGGTTGGAGAGGGGACTAAAAAAATGGTTGGTTGAAGTTGGGGCGCCTGAAGAACAGCTAATAAGGTTAGGTCTGTGAAACATATATTCCCGAAGAGAAAAAAGGAGCGGGTATCGCCTTGAGCTCAAACGCCTGGAAGATTTTTTGTCGCAAACTGTTTCGCGGGGAGATCATTAATGTTGCTGACGCCGTGGATGAAGCCAGGCAAGGTTTCCATTATTACGGGATCTATCCCGAGTCGATCCATTTGCGGGACGGCTGTTATCTGTTTATGGTAAAAACGGATAAATATACTAAAAAACTGGTTTTGTTAAATACAGATAACTGGGGTGGTTACAATGCCTTTCAAGGGGAAGAGATCGCCAATGAAGAGGTAAAATTCAAGCTGGCGCCGCTAAATCATGAGAATGCCTGCACCCTGCGCCGCTGGTGGCCATTTACAGCACCGGTTTCTTGCGGGAGCAGGGATGTCAGTCTGGGACTGGGGGATAGATTGGGTATTGCTTCTCCAGGTCACCTCCGGATCATCAAAAAGACGCATATTCGCCCTGTCCTGGCCCAACAATCGGTACGGGAGCTGAATTTAACCGGACGAAATTTCAGGGAAGTTATTGATGCGGCCACCTGGGCTGTTTTCCAGGAAAATTATCAACAGGGATTTGGGGCTGACGGGGACCATCTAAAAAGGAAGGAAGAAATAAGGGAGGCCCTGGATGCCGGCGTGACGATGATTACCCTGGATTGCTCCGAATGGATCGATAATTCCATCCTGGCCGCGACTGATTATGAGGTAAAAGGAGCATTGCAAAAGCTCCCCCATAATAAACAAAAAGAACTGGAAAATCTATATTTGTGCCGTAAGTTTATGATTGGTGAACATGAAATAACCTTTGATACAGCTAATTTGCATAAGATAATCCTGGTTTATGGCAAGGCGTTGGACTTTATTAAAGAAGTTTATCATGAGATTATAGTTGCCGGGAAAAGAGATATGGATTTTGAGGTTTCCATTGACGAAACCACAACTTCCACCTCGCCCGAGGCTCATTTTTTTGTGGCCGCCGAACTAAAACGAGCAGGTGTGGAAGTGACCAGCCTGGCACCGAGATTCTGCGGTGAATTTCAAAAAGGCATAGATTATGTGGGTGATGTAATTCAATTTGAAAAGGAATTAAAGGTGCATGCGGCAATAGCGGATCGCTTTGGGTATAAGCTCAGTATTCATTCAGGAAGTGATAAATTCAAGGTTTTCCCCCTTATCGGTTCCTGTACCAGAAGCAATTTACATTTAAAGACTGCCGGTACAAGCTGGCTGGAGGCTTTAAAAGTAATCGCCAGATACAGTCCCGGGTTATTCAGGGAAATTTATAAATATGCTCAAGCCCACCTTGAGGAGGCAAGACAGTACTATATCATAACCATTGATTCAGGAAAAATTGTTCCGGTCGATAATTGTAAAGATGAAGAACTGGAAGGTTTATTGGGAAATAATGATATACGCCAGATGTTGCATATTACCTATGGCATAATACTTTCAACCAGGAATGAATCAGGTAAATTTTTATTCCGGGACGGTATTTACAAGATACTTCATGAAAGGGAAGAAGAATATTATCAAGCTCTGGAAACGCATATCGGCAGGCATATAGCAGCCCTTTGTGGATCCCTCCCTCCTGTCTAGTCTATCATTCTAAAGAAGGGATTTTTATGCCCAATCTTGGGGTGATGTTTAAAACGGTTTCCGCATGTAATCTAGCGTGTTCGTATTGTTATTATCCCAAAGAAATGACTGGGCGGAATGAAAATAAAGTCGTCCCCCTTGAAACCCTGGATAAATTTTTCTCCGGTTATATGCAGTATATTGATGGGGTAGCGGCGATTAGCTGGCAGGGAGGGGAGCCTCTGGCAGCAGGCTTAAAATTTTTTGAAGAAGTGGTAGGGTTAGAAAAGAAATACGCCCGTAAGGGTACAGTTATTTTCAATGCCTTGCAAACTAACGGCACCTTGATTGATGACCAGTGGGCGGATTTTTTTCGCCGGTATAATTTTTTGATTGGGGTCAGCCTGGATGGGCCGCAGGCAATTCACGATCAGGACCGGATGGATATTACCGGAAAGGGTAGCTTTAAACGCGTTTTGCGAGGAATCGAGACCCTGCAGGGGCATCGGGTACCCTTTAATATTTTATGTGTGGTCAAAAAAGAGACTGTGCTGCATGCCAGGGAAATTTTAAGGTATTTTAGGGAATGTGGGTTTTCGTATCTTCAATTTATCCCCTGTATGAACTTTACATCAGATCATTCGCAGTCACCAGCAGAATACAATATTACTCCAGAGGAATATGGCCGCTTTCTTTGATGATACATAAATCAGGTTCTTCGGGGGGATGGATTACCGCGTTATTCTATTCAGCTGTTTGATAATTTTTTTCTTTCCTATTTAAATAAAGAACCTGATTTATGTATCATCAAAGAACAATGTCCTCCTAATGTTGTCATAGAGACAGACGGCAATGTTTACCCCTGTGATTTCTACATTCACCCGACGGAATATCTTGGTAATATTAACAAACAGGACCTTGCAGAAATAATTTCCAACCCTGTCTTAAATGATTTTCGCTGGCGGAAACGGCAACTGCCTGCCGCTTGTAAAAATTGCCGCTGGTTATTTCTATGCCGTGGTGGGTGTCCCCGTAACCGCAATCCATTGGCAAGGAGTAGTCCGGAATACTTCTGTCAGGCTTACCAAATGTTTTTTGCCCATACCGATAAGGAGTTTATCCGGTTAAGAAATCAGCTGCGGGCAAAACAAGACCGGCAAAATCAATATATAAAATAAGATGTTTAAGAAAGACGGGGATCCTCTCATGAGAAAAGATGCGGGCAATCTCGAATATGTTAAGAAAATGAACCGGGTCAATATATTAAATATCATGCGGGAAAACCAGTGCATATCCCGGCAGCAGTTGGCTAAACATACCGGTCTTACTCCTGCCGCTATTTCCGGCATTGTCCGTGAACTGGTGGCCATGGGGTATATTCAGGAAACCGGCCTGGGTAAATCTAACGGTGGTCGGCGGCCGGTGGAGTTGCAGTTTAATCCTGAAGCAGGATATTTAGTGGGGGCTGAAATAACCCGTAAAAGGACTACCCTGGGAATTGTGGATCTACAGGCCAACCCGGTTATCGTAACCGGGGCGCAAATTGAGATGGCCGATCCGGAAGCCGGATTAATGGCCCTGGTAAAACAGATTGAGCAGTTGATGAATACGGTGGGAATACCAGAAAGGAAAATCATAGGGGCAGGTTTTGCCATCCCCGGACTGCTTGATGTGCGGACCAAGGTTATTAAACGTTCCCCCAATCTTGGCGAAAGGTGGCTTGATGTACCGGTTCAAGAACTGCTGGAAAGATACTTTAAAATTCCCCTTTTTATCGAACATAATGCTAACGCCGCTGCTTTAGCCGAACATACCCTGGGCAAGGGTGGGGAAACGCAAAATCTGGTTTATGTTAACCTGGGCGAAGGTTTTGGGGCCGGGGTTATTCTAAACGGTGAGCTTGTCTATGGTTCATATGGTCATGCCGGGGAACTGGGGCACACTGTCATCATGGAGGATGGTCCTTTATGCAATTGCGGCAACAGGGGTTGCCTGGAGAGCCTTTATGCCGTGCCGGCCCTGGTTGGAAGAGCCAATAATGAGCTACCCTTGTATAAAAAAGATGATGACGGCTTAAAACAAATCTGGCGCGAAAAAGGGGAAGTAACGATTAAGGACATCCTCGTCTGTGTAAGTGAAGTTGATTCTTATACCTGGCAGCTGGTCCGGCAGGCGGGATGGTATCTTGGGATTGGTATTGCTAACGCCATTAATTTTTATAACCCCGAAGCGGTTTTCCTGGGAGGGATTCTCGCCGGGGCAGGTCAGGTATTAATGGAACCCCTTATGGAGAGTGTTTTGTGCCATGCTTTTCCCGTCATTGCCCGGGCTACCAGGATAGAAATATCCACCTTGGGCCGTGACGCAGCTTTTTATGGCGCCTGCCTGGGGGCGATAAAACAGTTATTCAATATAGAAAGGGCGGGGATATGGAGCCAGACGGGAATAGGTTAAAAAAGGATTTATTGGGTCGGGAAAAATTACTATATATAAAAAATAATGGAGGCAAGTTCGATGCAATTTTATTACCAGTACTTACCGTACCAGAGATTGCAGGAGATTATTAATCCGGCAACGGGGGAGTTAATGGCTTTCAGCCTGCTCAAACTTGGAGGGGGAGAAGTTTATGCCGGCGCTTCAGGTGATTTTGAATTGGCCCTGGTTATTTTGAGCGGTCAGGCTGATGTCGAGGTAGACGGGCAGGAGTTTAACAAACTGGGGCAGCGGACCGGCGTTTTCTCCGGACGGGCCGCAACGGTTTATCTTCCCCGCGACAGCCATTACCGGATTAGCGCCATTGCCAATAATTTCGAAGCGGCCCTCTGCCAGGTCCGGGCCGGGAAAAAATACGCTCCCTTTGTGGTACTGCCGGAGGAGGTAATCGTTAATCACCGGGGTACCAGTCTCTGGCAGCGGGAAGTCCACGACATTATTGTGGCCAACGGTGAGGGAAGGGTTGACCGGATTGTTGTTGGTGAGACGTACAGTGCGCCCGGCCACTGGTCGAGTTTCCCTTCCCATAAACATGACCGTCACCGGCCGCCGCAGGAGACAGAACTGGGGGAGATCTATCACTTCCGGGTAGAACCCGTCAACCGCTTTGGCGTCCAGCTCCTGTATACAGAAGACGGTAAGGTAAATGAGGCATTTATGATCAAGGATAGAGATACTTTTAAAATACCTTTTGGATATCACCCGGTGGCTGCTCCTCCCGGGGTGAAGCTTTATTACCTCTGGTTCCTGGCCGGCAATCATGGACGGCAGATGATCCCCTGCGATGACCCGGCCTTTCGCGAACTTATAAAACCGGAAACGGCTTAATGTTCCCTGCCCGATATATTGTTAAACGGCTAAATAAAGGGAGGAAACAAAGGTTGCGACCTTTAAATAAAACTTTATTTACCGGGGATTTTACCTTTCCTCCCAACCTGGAGGTAGTAGGGCCCTATCCAGCCCACCTCCCGGAACGGGTCCTGCAATTTGGTGAAGGCAATTTCCTGCGGGCCTTTGTCGACTGGATGTTTCATCAACTCAATAAAGAGGGTTTATTCCAGGGCCGGGTGGTGGTGGTCCAGCCCCAGTCCCGCGACCAGGGCCCGGCCGACAAATTAAACCGGCAGGATGGCCTTTATACTTTAATCCTGCACGGCTACCAGGACGGACGGGTAGCAGAGAAGCGGGAGATTATTACCGCCATCAGCAGGGGGATTAACGCAAATGTCGACTGGCAGGCCGTGCTCCGCTGCGCCGGGGACCCGGCGATAGAGTTCATGATCTCCAACACCACCGAAGCCGGCATCGCCTATGACCCCGGCGATAAGGTGACGGACGCGCCGCCCCGGTCTTTCCCCGGCAAGCTTACGGCTTACCTCTACCACCGTTTTTGCCACTTTCAAGGCAACCGTGCTAAAGGGATGATTATTCTTCCCTGCGAGCTTATCGATCGCAATGGCGACAACCTCAAAGCCATCGTTTTGCGGTTGGCGGCCAATTGGGGCCTGCCGGAAGAATTCCGGCAGTGGCTAAAGGAGGCCAACTTTTTCCTCAATACCTTGGTAGACCGGGTGGTACCGGGTTATCCCCGCGAGGAAGCCGGCCGGCTGGCCGGTGAACTGGGCTACCGGGATGAATTCCTGGTTACCGGGGAACTGTTCCACCTCTGGGTGATCGAAGGACCGGAATATCTCAAAGAAAAGCTTCCTTTCCATCAAGCCGGTCTTAACGTCATCTGGACGGACGACATGACGCCTTACCGCACCCGCAAGGTGCGGATCTTAAACGGCGCCCATACAGGTACCGCGGCCGTAGCCTTCTTAAGCGGTATTGACACCGTGCGGGAAGCAGTGGAACACCCCCGTACAGGCCGTTTCCTGCGGGATCTGATTTTTGCGGAGGTTATCCCCGCCACTAGTTTGGACCAGGAAATGCTGACGGAGTTTGCCGGAGAAGTGCTGCAGCGCTTCCGCAATCCTTACATTGTACACAGGTGGCTGAGCATTTTGCTCAACACCACTTCCAAGTATAAAAC
>JAMCWI010000027.1:6564-7099 GCA_023481335.1 Bacillota bacterium
CGGCCGGCGGGCAGATCTTCCAGGGCAAACTTGTGGCCGGCTTTGATGTCTTCCTGCAGGGATATCTCGTGCCCGTCCACCGGAACGACTTCACCCGCTTTAAAATTCCTTAGCGCAACGACCACATTATCCCGTTCATTTAACCGGATAATCCGCTTCATGCCCCTTCACCTGCTGCCAGCAGATTCTCCAGGGCTGTCTTCATGCCTCCGGTCACAATGTCCTGCCGTCTTTGCTTGATTACGTGGCCAAGAAGAAGGCTGTGCCACGCAGGCTTACCTTTACCCTGGCCGCAACGGCAGCTTTATTTAAAGAAGGCCGGATTGACGGCCGGCAGTTCCAGGGGCGGCGGCAGCAGGGGGATTTTGTCGTGGAGGACGATCCCCGGGCCCTGGTCTTCTGGCAAGCGGCCTGGCAGCGTTACCGGGGAACACCGGCAAGCGCCTGGGAAGTAGCGACTTATATCCTGGGCAACAGCGCACTCTGGAGCCGGGATTTAAATGCTGTTCCCGGCCTGACGGAGAAATTAGGGGTT
>JAMCWI010000004.1 GCA_023481335.1 Bacillota bacterium
CTTTTTCCGCATTAAACCATTTTACCTTGCCGAGCATTTACATTCCTCGCTTTCAAAATACTTTCAGAGAGCCCACTGAACTCACGTAGGGATATATTATCATTTTTCTCTGTGCCCTGTCAAGGGTTACCTCCCATGGAGAAATTCTAACGGTCTGTCGAAAAATTCCTTGTTGAAAAGGTTTTTCCTGTGGACAATGTGGATAAGTCTGTTAATAACCCATCAATTCAGATGTTTTGCTGTGGACATCGGGGGAATGGTGTGGTATTTTTTGTCAAATTAAGAGATGCGTTGGCATAACTTTTGTAGAAGATTTTTATTTTCCAGTATTTGGAAGATATATTCCGGGCATTTTGCTTTGCTTAATTAAGTCGTATTCTAGAACCATTGCTGAAGAATGTAAAGGCGAAGCCCCCTTTATAAAAAAAGAGCGGAAAAAACGCCGAGACTCCCGGAAACCGGAAGTTCGGCGCAACTTTATTTTACTTTGCGGCACTGGCCAGGGTAATGACAAAGATTCTGGCCGCGCCTTGTTGCTTTAAGGCTTCCGCTGCAGCGGAGGCGGTTGAGCCGGTTGTTAAAACATCATCCACCAGCAGGATATTGCGACCCCTGACTTCCTCGGGCAACACCACTTGCAAGGAACCTTTCAGGTTGCGTTCCCGCTGCTCCCGGGTGAGACCCGTTTGGGGCGGTGTTTCAGCGATTTTTATTAATGCCTGGTTGGCAAGCGGCCGGCTTATACCCCTGGCTGCTTCAACGGCTAACAGCTCCGCCTGGTTAAAACCCCTCTCCCGCAGCCTTCCCCGGGATATGGGTACCGGCATCACAATGTCACATTGAAGCAGCAGGGGGTGTTTTTGCAGGGTTTCCAACAGGAGTTTGCCCAGCAGCGGGGCCAGGGATTTTCTCCCTTTATACTTTAGAAGGTGGATGGCCTGTCGCAAACCACCCTCATAGGCTCCCACCGCCCTGGCCATCTCAAAGGGAGGGGGCTGGCGGCGGCATTCCCGGCACTGTCCCGCCTGGGGACCCTGCGGGGGAACCGGCCTGCCGCAGATGGGACACTTTGCTTCGGCCGCCCACTTCGAAAGAGCCAGGCGACAGGCAAAGCACAGGTCTTCCCGGCCGGGGCTGCCGCAAAGCTTGCAGCCGGGCCCTTCGGGGAAAAGCAGGTTAAGCAGGGCATCCAGCAGGGGGTGCATGGTTCTTCCACCACCTCAGAAAATATCTTTGCCCTTACTTCTCCGGCAAGCTGTGAGACTCCTGCCTGTTCACCGGCCCATCGCTTTTTTTGGCATCAAACACCGCCGCTTCAATGCGGGACAGGATGACGTTGTCGAGATCCTGGCAGACCCTGGCCAGTGCCTGACGGGCGGCCAGGGATAGTTGGCGGAAAACCAATTCTCTGGCCTCCCTTTGGATGAGGCTGATTTGCTCCGCTGTCAGTCGGCGCTCCTGATTAAGGGATTTCATTTGGTTCACCTTGGGCATCAGAGATTTAACCACCGCCGTCACCGTCTGCCCCAGGAGGTCCAGATAGAACCAGTATTGCGGGGCAGCAAAACCTTCTTTTAGGTTTTTCACCAGCCGGTGCAGCAGCAGGATCAGGCCGCCGGCCATAACCGGGGCCGCGGCCAGCAAAAGATCCGTCAGCAGCAATCGTAATTCTTCGGCCATTGTTTACTCCTCCTTCCGGTCTACAGCCTGCCGGCGGCGAGGTTTACCGCCAGCAGGATGAGGGAGGCGGTTACACCGCCCATTAAGCCCAGCAGCCACATGAGGATTTGCCCCAGCCTGGCCTCCAACCTTTCCAGTGCTGCCGCCTGACGCTCCTGCCATTCCTTCAAATGGCCCACATCCGCCTCCAGGGTAGAGACCTGCCGGGCAAGGCTAAGATCGAGTGACATGGGAAAACCTCCTTTCGGGTAGTTCTTTGGGTCTTGCCGTCAGCCTTCAGCCTTCAGCCATCGGCTTTTTATCATTTTTATTCTTTAGCTGACAGCTGACGGCTGATGACTGAGGGCTAAAGCGGAGCGGGTTTCCCCGCCCCGCTCAGGCTTAGATAATGTTCATTTCGTCTACTTCACGGCTGACGATGCGGGCGCCGGCAACGCTTACCAGGCCGCCGCCGGTGCTGGTGAAGATGTCTCTCGCCACGATCTGATCCATGACGGCTCGCACATCGGCTTCCAGCAGGTTATCCTTGGGTTCGGCCACCCGCAGGGTGACTTTGCTGCCGGTGGCGTTGACAAAGATTAATTCCAGCGTTTTACTCATGGCTGTTTACCTCCCTTATTGGTTGATTAATTCGCCGTCATCCACCCGGTAGACGGCCAGCACGGCATTGTTTTGCAGGCTGTTGATGGCCTGGGCCACGTCATACAGATCCTGGTCGGCGGCGTTTTGTTTTACCTTGGAGTAGGTGCGGTTTACATAAACCGGATCTCCGCTGGCGTTAACGCCCTTCTGGTAACGCAATTTCATGCTGCAGGAAAACGGTTGTTTTACAACGGCCATTTTGGCTTCCTCCTTTGTTTTTAGGGCCGGCCCCTTTTGTTTTAGCGCTTAATGGTATTGTAGCGTCCTTCTTTGCAAAAGAAAAAAGCCCACTTGCTGCAGGTTGCAGGTACGCCTGTGCCAAGTTGGCCTTTGGGATAAGCAAAAAACACCGGCTTTTGGCAAGCCGGTGTTCCAGTTTCCTAAACTGTGGAAGTTACATTCATTTGCAGTTTTGATTTGGCTTCCTTGATCAGCTGGCTGTTGGCTACGGAACGGTCCCTTCCCAGTTCCTTGGCCCGGGCCACGGCCTTTTCCGCCCCGAAGAAAATTTGATCCGGGTCGCTGGTGTCATAGGGAAAAGTGGCCACTCCCACCGAAACCGTTACGGTGATCTGGTGCTTGGATTCTTCGGGCACCAGCCTGCGGCTCCTCACCTCTACCCGAATCTGCTCCGCCAGTTTTAAAGCGGCGGCTGTGTCAGCGCCCAACAGCAGCACCGCCAGTTCACCGCCCCCGTAGCGGCCCAGTAGGTCCGCCGGTCGGGTAACATCCCGCAGCACCGAAGCCACCATTTGAATCACCGCATCCCCTGTCCCGTGACCGTAGCGGGAATTAAACCCGCGCAGGCCGTCAATATTCACCAGCAGCAGGGAGGCGGGCTCTCCGGCGGAGTGGCAGCGGACCATCTCCATCACCACCCGGCGGTAAAACTGCCGGTGGTTCAGAAAATCCGTCAGGCGATCTGTGACCGTCAGGTGGCGGATTTTTTCCACCAGCATTTCGTTGGCCAGCACAATGCCCGCCTGGCCGCCGATAATGCTGACCATCTGCATATGTTTCTCTTCATAGGCATAGGGGTGCATATCCCCCAGCACCAAAACCCCGGTGACCTCCCCCTGGGCCAGATTTGGCACCGCCAGCACCGAGCGGAACCGCCGGAAGGCGCCGGCATCCTTGGGGGATTCCATGGCCCGGACATCCTCAACGACAATGGGTTCTTTGCTTTCTACAGCTTGTCCCACCAAGCCCTCACCGGGGGCGATCACCAGGTTGCACAGTTCTTTCCGTAAAGGGCCCTGGGCGGCGCCCGGTAAAAAGAGCTGGCGCTCCTGGGACCAAAAGAAGATGACGGCGGTATGGAAAGGGGCAATGCGCCGGGATTCCTGCAGGATCTGGTTAAAGAAGGTGTCCGGTTCATACCCCAGCCGCAGCCGCTTGGCCACCTGGAAAAGGGCCGTCAACTCCCGGTTGGACAGTTCCATATGGACATATTTGCGGAGAATCACCTGGGCCGCCAGCACCGGCAGGAACAAGACCAGGGCCCAAGCCGCGCCCATTTTAAGGTAAAAGATGGCCATCAGGGCCCCGTAGGGAGCGGTAAAAAGATAGGTGTAGCCGTCCCAGCGCAGGGCATCCCAGCCGAACAGATCCGGGTGGTCCCGGCGCCCGGGCAGCAGGTAGAAATAAACCAGCATGTGGTTGACCGCAAAATATACCAGGGTAAACAAGGCAATGGGCAAGATCTCCCCCGCCGCCTGTTGAAAGGCAAAGGCAGCTGCCGCCGCCGCCAAAATATGCTGGGAGCTGTTAAACAGGGTGGTACGCAGGGGGTTTCCCCGGTTGGCAATGCCCAGACCGATGAGAGACACCAACCCGGTGACCCAGGCGGTTGCCACGCCGCCGCAAATCAACTGGGTGGCCACCACGATGACATAGCCCCCGGATAAATACCCCTGGGGAAAGGGAACTGCCATCCACTCCGCCAGGACACCCAGGATGATGAGAACGGCCAGGATTGCTCCCTGGTCCAGATTTAATTGGGGAAACACATGCCAAAGCCAGGCAAAGCCCAGCAGTATAACCGTCCATGTATAGAGCAACCCAAGACTTCCCTGCCTAGAGATAACAACCACCTCCATTGTCTTCATCATTCGACAATATGTGGTAAATTACCTCCAGCCTTGGCAGAAAAATACCCGGAAAACCTTCTCTGCCAGCAATCCCTGGGGCAGTTTTCTTAAGTCCACCATCCACACCAGGGCATTGTGACAGTGCAGCAGCCCGGTCATAAGGGCCCGGTCCTTTTGGAATGGATGCTCCGGCGGTCCTGCCGGATCTAAGGTCACTAAACGAAAGGATAAGTTCTGCTGCAACCCCCTTAGGATATTGGCTGTGTCGTCCTCCGAACCGTCATCCACCACCACCACTTCCAGATCCACCCACTGGCATTTGCGCCAGGATGCCAGCCGCCGCATGAGATACTCCGCATCCACCGCCCGATTGCGCAGCACCACCAGCATGCTGATTGGCGGACCCGGACGGCACCTGAAAAAGCGGAACAAATCCTGGGCTAAATAATAGATACCGTAGCAGGCCAGAATTAAGACGGTCAAATGCCCGACGACCTCCCACATAGCAACACCCCCCGTGCTCTAGAGTATGTTTACACCGGCACAGGGGGTGAGCGGAAACTTTTTCCGGGGTCATTTTCCGGGGTCAGACCCCTTTTGGGGAATATTGGAAAATCGTTATGGGTGATGTTTAAACCGGACGAAGAAGGTGGTGCCCTGGGGGCCGGTTTCCACTTTAATGGTGGCATTGTGCCTGGCGGCAATGCTGTAGGAAACCGCCAGCCCCAACCCGGTTCCCTGTTCCTTGGTGGTGAAGAAAGGGGTGCCCAGCATATCCAGGAGGCCCATTTTAATCCCCTTTCCCTGGTCCTGTACGGCTAAAACGATATCCTGGTCGTCTATAAAGGTCTTTAGTTTAAGTACCCCACCCGCCGACATGGCTTCCAAGCCGTTGCGTACCAGGTTTCGGATCAGTTTTGCAATCTCCTGTTCATTTAATAAGAGGTACGGAATGATGCCCGGCTCAAATATAACCTTTTTGCCGCTTTCGGCGGCCTCAGACTGTATAGTCGGCAGCAGATCTTCCAGGATGTCATTCAGTATTTTGCGCTCAAGATCCGTTACCTTGGTGGGTGCCAGCAGGAGCACTTCCGAAATAACGGAGTTGGCCCTGTCCAGTTCCTGCAGCATTAGGTTCAGTCGTTCCTCAAAACCGGGGCAGGCCTTTTCCTTTTCAAGCAGCTGCAGCAGCCCGCGCACGGTGGTCATGGGGTTTCGTATCTCATGGGCAATTGCCGCAGCCATTTCCCCGGCCAGCTTGATTTTTACCACCCGGTCATGGTTGTTGATCAACCCTTTGTACCCTGCTCCCGTGGAATCTTCCTTGACTAAAAGGTAACCATAGGCATCCTTCTGGTGCACAATCATCCTCGCCACCCTCCTGGATAGTAGTATGCTCTCCATGATTAAAATAGCTGTCTATACAATATTTTCAATTTGAAATATTGTCAAGGTTTTTTGCTTCAATGTGAAATATCGGATTGTATTGGCAAATACCCTCGATATAATTGATTCGAGGTGTATCGCGTGGGTATATTTAGACAGAGGATGAAAGAGCTTAGGGAAAACAGGGGCCTCACCCAGCAGGCTTTGGGTGAGGCATTAAACATTGGCAAATCCGCCATTGCCCTGTACGAAACCGAGAAACGTCAGCCGGACCCGGATACGCTTAAAAAATTGGCTGTTTTTTTTCAATGCAGTGTTGATTATCTATTGGGTCTTACCGATGCATGCCAGACAGAGATTCCCGGTACTGTTTCCGCCCTGACTCCTGAAATGGTATCTTTTGTGACGGATCGAAGCAATCATAAATTGATTTCATTGATCCATGACATTAAGGCACGGGGTTATTCCAATGAAGTTATAGAAGAGTGGCTGGTTTCGTTAAGCAACACCCTCAACCTGCTTCATCACACGTACCAAAGGGAGAAACCCCCAGGGACCGCTGATCAATTATTGGTTCAGGAAATGAAAGGGAAATATAAGGATGCAAGAACTGGGAAGAAGTGAAAGGGGTCAGGCCCCTATTATAAACTCTTTATACTTCTGGACATTTTCCTGGGAAAAGTAGTTGAGTATTTTTTCTGTATCAACTAAGCCATTGGAGTGTTTCCCCAAGTATATATTATAGCTGCTCCAATGGTAATCAGCAGGATCTTGAACCATGTTTGCGCGTACTGGGTTAAGATGGATATACCTGTTTACTTCTAAATTATATCCATCTTTCTCAATGATTTCTGAGTGAAATCTGCCCTGAAATAAATGTCCCGAAAGATCATATTTATCGTTAAAATACTCAACTACTTTTCCCAGGAAAATGTCCAGAAGTATAAAGAGTTTATAATAGGGGCCTGACCCCATATTTATTTTTGTCATTATCTGGCTGATATCAGTCTCCTGGGTTTCAATATGTAAGTGAACATGATTTGTCATTAAACAGTAGGTGTATAATTTAAAAACACACTCCCTTTTTCTTTCCCCCAATATCCCAAGGTATACATTGTAATCTTCTCGATCCCGGAATATATCACTTCTCCGATTACCACGACAAATAACATGATATATAGCACCCGGATACCAAATACGAGGTTTTCTTGGCATGTCGCTCACCCTTTCCCAGGGGGTCAGACCCCTTTTGGGGATAATTGGGAAAGAAAAAGGGAG
>JAMCWI010000083.1 GCA_023481335.1 Bacillota bacterium
ATTGTAAATGGCAATATCCAGGGTGTTGTGCTGATCGCGGGCTGTAACAATGTCAAGGTCCCGCAGGACGAAAATTTTCTGGGCGTGGCCAAAGAGCTGCTGGCCCGGGACGTGCTCCTTCTGGCTACCGGTTGCGGCGCCGGGGCTTACGCCCGGCACGGCTTTATGTCGCCTGAGGCGTCGGAAAAGTACGCGGGCCCCGGGATTAAGGCAGTACTCACGGCTATCGGCGAGGCCAACGGCCTGGGCGGGCCGCTGCCGCCGGTGCTGCACATAGGCTCCTGTGTGGACAACTCCCGCGCCGTGGACATCGCGGTGGCGGTGGCCAATAAGCTGGGAGTGGACCTGGAGAAACTTCCCGTGGTGGCCTCCGCGCCCGAGTATAAAACGGAAAAGGCGGTCTCAATAGGAACCTACGCCATGGCCTGCGGGCTGCCCACCCACCTGGGGGTAGTGCCGCCGGTGCTGGGCAGCCCGCTGGTGACTGAGATGCTGACAGCCGGCGTAAAGGACCTGCTGGGGGGTTACTTTATAGTTGAAACCGACCCTGTCAAAGCGGCGCAAGCCATCTTTTCGGCCCTGCAGGAGAGGCGCCGTGGTCTTGGCCTCGGCGTCCGGGCCTGGTAGGGGGTGCGGGAAATGAAAGAGGTATTGATCCGCCCCGAGAAATGCACCGGGTGCCTTTCCTGCCGGCTCGCCTGCGCCGTGGCGCACAGCGAGGCCGGGACCCTTTTCGGAGCGGTGCTGGCGGGGGAAAAACCAAAAACACGCGTCTTCGTCCACCGGCTTGAGGGTAAAAACCTGCCCTTAAACTGCCGGCACTGCACCGGCGCGCCCTGTGTCGACGCCTGCATTACCGGTTCAATGCACGAAGCCGAAGACGGGCTGGTCACCAACCACGACCGCCAGGAGCGCTGCATCGGCTGCTGGATGTGCGTAATGGCCTGTCCCTTCGGCGTAATCAGGGACACCGGCGAAGCCGGGCCGCGGGCGGTCAAGTGCGACCGGCAGTGCGCGTTTGAAACGGGGATCCCCGCCTGCGCGCGCGCCTGCCCTACCGGCGCCCTGGCGTACGAAGACGTAGACGGATTTTCCGCCGCCAGCCGGGAGAACTTCTTCAGGCACTGGCTGAAAGAGGTATCCGTTAAATAGCATAGGCACATAAACTGGCCCCCGGGAAAACCTGGGGCCAGTTTAATGTGCAGCGGCTACCGGCACTCCCCTCGGGGAGCTTCTTTTCATAACCGAATCTCTTTGCGTTAATAAGGCCCGAGGGGGTGGGACTTGAATAGGGTTATTGTTACCTATGCGGACGGGGAACAGGCTAAATTCAAACTATTGGGATTCCAACGTGGCAAACCGTTGAAAAAATCAAGATTATTGAACGTTAATGTCTCATTGGTGAAGTATACCAACCAAATTGATTTTTCTCGGTTTTCTTGGCGTACCGTTTATTTCGTTAATGATAATACACGCCGCACGTCTCAAGCAGCTGCTTTTTTTCTAAAAACACCTGATATTTTTTCAGTAATCTGGTAGAAAAATTTTGCCTTCTTAGCTAGAAACGGGCTGATCAAGGCCAAAAGCAGCACGTACAGCGCAGCAAAAGCAGGAAGCCTGTCGCTATAACCCGCCGAGGCGGCGAAACTGGCCACGATTATTGAAAACTCTCCTCTGGCCATAATCGTAAACGCGACGTTGGCCGCTCTTTTCTTCTTATACCCGGACAGCCAGGACGCGATCAGCCCGGTTATAATGTTGCCAAATATGGTCATCAGAATCGCGGCAGCTGAAATAGAGATTACTTCGCCGAAGATTCTGTAATCGATGGCCATGCCGAAGGAGAAAAAAAACACGGCTCCGAACAAGTCACGCATCGGCGTGATCATCTGAATTATTCGCTGGTTGTGTGTCGTTTCCGCCAGGACGAGACCTAAAAGCAGGGCGCCGATTGCTTCGGCTATGTGCAGCCTCTCTGCCAGTATTCCGATGAATAAGAGCAGTGTAAATATCGCAAGCACAAAGGTTTCGGTGTTTCTGAATATCAATTTTTTATCAAGAAACACGCCAAAACGGCGGCCGAAAGCGATTATCGTAGTAATAAAAATAAAAATAACAAGAATATTGAGAAGTACTTTCGAGAGGCTGTAGTCGCCTGCCAGGAGCATACCGGAGAGGACGGAAAGGTACATGGCAATAAAAATGTCTTCAAATACCATTATACCAAGGATTAATTCGGTCTCCGGATTGGCTACCCGCTTCAGGTCGACCAGCAGCCTGGTGATAATCGCGCTGCTCGATACTCCTGTTATTCCGGCAACGACCATGGCTTCAGCCCAGGAATTAAAGAACAGCCACCCAAACCCGAGGCCTCTTGCAAAATTAAGAGCTACGTAGGTAATCCCGCCCTTAAACAGGTTTTTACCCGCCTCTACTATTTTTCCAGTAGAAAACTCGAGCCCCAGGTAAAAAAGCATTAACAAAACGCCCAGGCGTGAGAGCAGGTCTATCGACTCAGTATCTGATATAATTGCGAAAGTAACCGGGCCAAACTCGGGTCCATGCGCGCCAACAAGCATTCCGGCAAGTATGAGAAAGGGAATTGAAGAATAGTTCAGGAGGTGGGCAAGCCAGGAAGCGATAAAAATAAAGGCAAAGGCCAGTCCGGCGTTAAAAATTACGTCCGGGGCCAGGTCAGCCATTTTCTATGAACATTTTTTCAAAGTTTTTGATTTTTTCGCTCCTGCCGGCAGCGACCACCGTATGCCCGGCCTGGAAAACGTAGCCCGGGCCGGGATTGATGGATACAGTCTCCTTGCGTCCTTTGCCCTTGTCTTCCATGACGGCTATGACAATAATTCCGTGGTTTTTTCTTAACCCGATCTCGCCGATGCTTTTACCGGCTATTTCAGATTTAACCCGTACCTTCAACCATTCGATCCTCAAATCCGAGACGGCGGTATCCAGCCTCTCAAGGGTCCGGGGCTGGTAGAAGGAGCCTCCAATAATTGATCCCAGCTGGCGGGATTCCTGGTCGGACAGAGAAACTGAGGCTAACGGTTCGTCCGCGTCTTCGGCAAAATAGTATATTTCCCTTGTCCCGTCGTCGTGGATAATTACGACTATTTGCTCACCTTCTTCCAGGCTTAACTGGTATTTTTTGCCGAGCCCGGGTAATTCCGCCTCGCGAATTGTGGCCATTATCCGTATCTCCTGTTCTTAATCCGATTAAAATTTCCTGAAAATCCTATTTCATTTTACTATATTCTTTTATTTTCCTTACAAGTTTTATAACGAAAAAATCTTTCTTTTTTTTACACTTGTCGCGGTTTATAAAATCATCGGCGGATAAATATAGATCCTTTTTTTGAGGCACATACCTTCTGGCAACTTCCATCCCCTTGATAAAGAAAATCGCCATGTCTAAGTCACCCCCAGTCTGGTTAATAAAAAAGGCAAGTCTTTTTAAGACTACGCCACCCCAGCAAAAGCCAAATCCCTTGCAGCCCGGTATCCCGCCTGGTTTTAAAGGCTCCTCGGATACCCGGCCTTGGCGCACCCGGTATTCAATAGGGCCGCTCAACCGATTGTAAATATATTTTCAATTTTCTATTTATATTTTATCACAGTTTATCAGGTGGTAAAATATGTTTAGGAAATTTAAATGACATTATAATTATGTCACCATTTCGACCCGCGCAAATAAAAAAACCACCCTTCTTTGGAACAGGTGGTTTTTACTATTATCCGGCCCGACCGTTGAATTTTTTGGTAAGGCGGGACTTTTTCCTGGCAGCCGCGTTTTTGTGCAGGATACCCTTGGTCACGGCTTTATCGATAGCCTTGATTGCCGCCCGGAGTTTATCCTCAGTTCCATCCTGGTTTGCGACTCCAACAGCTTCATTAAAACGGCGGATAGTGGTCCTTAAGGCCGACTTGATCCTGACGTTGCGCAAAGTCCGCTTGCGGATAACTTCCACCCGCTTCTCGGCGGATTTGATGTTAGGCATTACTTCTCACCTCCCGACGGGGAAAATTTTATCACGAACAAAAAAAAATTGCAAGGGCTGCCGTATATACTTTCCTTTTTTAGTCAATCCTATTTATACAATCACAGGGATGGAGGTGATATATCTATGCAGTGGCTTGGATTTATAATTAGATTTGTGGTTTCAGCGCTGGTGCTGATAGTGGTAAGCTGGCTTTCGCCGGGTTTTGTCGTGACAGGGGGCTTTGTCGGGGCGTTAATTGCCGCCGCGGTAATCGCGATACTTGGCTACATTGCGGAAGTCCTTCTGGGCGAACGGGTTACCCCTCAAAGCAGGGGAATAATCGGCTTTATTGCCGCGGCAGTGGTAATTTACCTGGCCCAGTTCATCATTCCACAATACTTGAGCGTAAGCATAATCGGCGCCTTGATTTCAGCATTTATTATCGGCCTGATTGACGCCTTTGTACCAACCGTCTTACGGTAACGGTAAATCACATAAACCCCCGCCCCCGGGCATAGAATTTATGAACAAGCCCGAAGGGGGGGTTTTATGTATTCTACCCCTTTTTACCGCTTCCGATATCGCAGGGTCAGGGATAAAAAGACCCTTTTCCTCACACTGGTAATGCTGCTGGCGCTTTTTTTGTGCGCCGGTAATAACCGGTTCTGCGCGTCTTTACCCCTGAAAGCCGGAGGGGCCGTAAAAATAGCAACTTCCAACATGGTTGGTTATTTACTGAGAGAGCCGGAAAAGATAATTGGCAGGGCCATGCCCGTTCAGGTCGGGGGAATTCTCGAGGACGATGCAAGTTACGGACCTTCCCACCTTTTATATAACTTTTTAGTATCCTTTGCCCATGTAGAACTGCACAGCCCCGAGTCGACCCTGTTTTCCGCGCTGCCGCTGCCGGTCTCCTCGCAGGTGAGGGGGGGGGTTGCCGTAAGCGCCGAACCCAGGTCCGCAGCCCCGGATATGCAGAAAACTCCGGCGCGGGTGGCGGCAAGCGGAGATACCCTGGTCTGCATCTACAACACTCATACCGGCGAAACATACAGCTTGAGCGACGGGGTGGAAAGGCTTGACCGGAGGCAGGGCGGGATAGTCACGGTGGCGGCGGCTCTCCAGGAAGCGCTGGAGAAACAGGGTATTAAAACGGCGCGCTCGGACCGGATCAACGATTATAATTACAACAACTCCTACCTGGAGTCGGAAAAGACGTCCAGGGAACTTCTGGCGGCCAATCCTAAGGCTGCAGCGATCCTGGACGTCCACCGCGATTCGGGAAAGACGCGGGAGCAGAGCCTGGTCAAGGTAAACGGACAGGACGCCGCCCCGGTTCTGCTTATTGTGGGGTCCGACGCGCGCCGCCCGTTTCCCGCCTGGCGGGAAAATTACGCTTTTGCCTCCGAATTGTCGGTGAAGATGGATGAAATGTACCCCGGCTTATCATTGGGCGTAAGGGTTAAAGACGGCCAGTACAACCAGTTTTTGCACCCGCGCGCAGTTCTGGTGGAGATAGGGACCTCAAAAAACTCCACCGAAGAGGCGGCCAGGTCGGCGGGCCTGTTTGCCGATGTTCTGGCTGACCTTCTAAAAAGGAAGCCATGATTATATTTTGGGCCTGGTGTGCAAAATATAGAAAAATATACTGGCAGGTGACTCGATGTCCTGGAAGTTTGCCGTAATAATAACATTGGCCTTATTTGTCATTGCGATCGGCATGGGCGCGTGGATTTCACTGAGTGGCTTTAACAGGATGCTGGCCGAGCCTGTTAGCGCCTGGAACCTTGAGCGGGTGGGGGATACTTGCAGCCTGAGATTTTTGGGTGAAAACCTGGCGGTAGCTTCCCCTGGCCTGCTGTCAAAGGCTGCAGCCCCGGTTTACGGCTGGATACGGGAAAAACTGAACAGCGTATCAGAATCCGGCGTCACGCGGGAGTTTATTCGGGAAGCAACCTCGGCCGGTCAAATCGCAAAAAGGGAAACGGCTGATTGCTGGCTTTTGATAACAGATTTTTTTTCTGAAAGATACCGGGTGTGGACTAAACTGTGAAAGAAAAGCGGTACTGTAACGGGCCTCCGCCCGTTTTTTTTGATGAATTTGGCCTTAGCCGAGGAGTGTCCCCATACATACCTCTAACATGCCGAAGGCGATATAGTCGCCTTTTTTGTGTTTTAGGAAAGTATGCCGGAACTTCGGGGCCTGGAAAAGCAAAATTGTTGAAAAAGTAAGGCTGCCAGACAAAAAATTATTTTCAAACATATCGGTAATTTCTGGGGGAAAATCAGTAGGATTTTGACGCTGGTCCTAGAAAGTAATATATAAAGGGTGGTAAAAATTCTCAGACAGAGAGGGTGTTTTCGGGATGGGGCCTTACGCGTGCGGGATAGTTATAATGGTGATCCTCTGGCTCACTTACCGGGTTCTGGTGGGCTCATGGAACCCCTGGAAGCTGGTTATCGGAGCTGACGGCAAACCCAGTACGTCCAAGCTGCAGTGGTTTCTCTGGACGATTGTAATCATTTTTGCATACACAGTCATTTTCGCTGCCAGAGTAGAAAAAGGCATTTATGAATCAGTCTCGGAAATACCGGCCAACCTGCTTATAGCCATGGGCCTTAGCATCACCACAATGGCGGCGTCCAAGGGCGTTACAGTGGCCTACCTGGCCAGCGGTCGCATTACAAAGAGCAAAGCTGTCAAGGGCGCTGCCGCCGGCCCCGGCTCGATCATCCAGGACGACTACGGTTTTCCCGACCTCAGTAAGATTCAGATGCTGGCATGGACGGTTATTGCTATCGGGACTTTCGTGGTCCACGTCGCATACCAGGTAAATTCAGCTTTCCCGCAGCTGCCGGATATAGATGCCTCAATTATGGTGCTGATGGGTTTGGGGCAGGGGGCATACCTGGGTAAGAAATTAACTACCACGTCAGTTCCCAGGCTTGCCGGTTTATCGCCTGGCAGCGGTAAGCCCGGGACCCATATCACGCTGA
>JAMCWI010000049.1 GCA_023481335.1 Bacillota bacterium
AATTAAGTTTAGAAGAGTTCACCCCGGTTAGGTTTTGAATGATGGATAATTTATCGTCAAACACCAGGTTCTCCCCCTTTAAAGGGCCCTTTTGTATAAATCTTCAAGCTCATCAGTGCTGCAATCCCTGGGGTTGGTCACCAGGCAGGCGTCCTTGATGGCATTGCTGCTCAATTCTTGGATATGTTCTTCTTTTAAACCCACTTGGTTCAGTCTTTCGGGGATGCCAATATCCCTGAAGAGTCTGCGTATGGCGGCGATTCCCCTCTCCGCTGCTTTCCATTTGCCCAACCCGGTGGTTTGCACGCCCATGGCCTCCGCGATGTTGGCAAATCTTTCGCCGCAGGAGATCAGGTTAAACTCCATTACATAGGGGAGCAAAATGCCGTTGGTTTCACCGTGGTGTAAGTCCAGAAGACCGTCCACCTGGTGTGTCATGGCATGGGTGGCACCCAAAATGGCATTGGAAAAAGCCAGGCCCGCCTGCAGACTGGCCATGGCCATGGCCGACTTGGCCTCCAGGTTGGTCTTGCAGGCCACCGACTCCCGCAGGTTGGCGGTGATCAGGCGAATGGCCGCCAGCGCGTGCACATCTGTCAGGGGGGTGGCAGCCAGGGAAACGTAAGCCTCGATGGCGTGGCTTAAGGCATCCACACCGGTGGCAGCCGTCAGACGGGCACTTTTGGTTTGCAATAAAGAGGGATCTACGATGGCAATATCGGGAATCAGCGACTTGGAGATAATGGCCATTTTAACCTGTCTTGGTTTCTCAACAATCATAGAAAACTGGGAGACCTCGGCACCGGAACCCCCGGTGCTGGACACTATGACCATGGGCGGTAGAGGGGAGGAGATCCTGTTGACCCCTTCGTAATCCTTAATCTGCCCGCTGTTGGTGGCCAAAATGGCAATGGCTTTGGCCACATCAATGGGGCTGCCGCCGCCCACCGCAATAATTCCGTCACAGCCGCTGAACAGGTAATGACTGGCACCCTCCGCTACTTCACAGTCCTTTGGGTTGGTGGTCAACCGATACCAGACGTAAGAACCAATGCCCGCTTCTTTAAGAAAGGCCAGGGCTTTGTCCACCCAACCGGCCTCTATAACTCCCCGGTCACTGACCAAAAAGGCCTTTTTTATCCCCAAACGGGCGGCGCTCTCCCCCACCTGGCTCAATGCTCCCAGGCCGAAGATGACCTCCGGGGCAACAAATTTACTAATGTTCATATTAGCAGGCATCGCTATTACCTCCAGAATATTCTAAAAAGGTTTATAATTCTGTTTTAGGCATATATAAAAATATTCTCCAAAAAAGTTTTCATCCCTGCCTATGTAAAAAAAACAGGTGAGCGAAGGCCCACCTGAAGAAGAATATATACTCATGGGGTTTATGATGGCATGTTTTACAGGGCAGCCTTGAAGATGCCGATGACGTCTTCCAGGGTTGCCTTTCTGGGGTTGGTAAAGCTGCAAGCATCCTTCATGGCGTTTTCAGCCATGATCTTGAGGTCCTCTTCCTTCACGCCCAGTTCGGTTAAGCCGGCGGGAATGCCTACGTCGGCAGACAGTTTCTTAATGGCGGCCAGGGCCTTGTCGGCAGCTTCACGGACAGACAGTCCGTCAACTTTTTCACCCATGGCTGCGGCGATGTCAGCAAAACGCTCGGGGCAAGCGATTAGGTTGAAAGCTTCCACGTGGGGCAGCAGGATGGCATTGCAGACGCCGTGGGGCAGGTTATAGAAGCCGCCCAATTGGTGAGCCATGGCGTGAACGTAACCCAGGGAAGCGTTGTTGAAGGCCATGCCGGCTAAGAACTCAGCATAGGCCATTTTGTCACGGGCTGCCATATTTTCGCCGTTGGCAACGGCATTGCGCAGGTTGCCGGCGATCAGCTTGATGGCCATTAAAGCTGCGGCATCGGTAACCGGGGTGGCAATGGTGGATACATAAGCTTCCACGGCGTGGGTCAGTGCATCCATACCGGTGGCAGCGGTCAGAGCCGGGGGCATGCCAACCATTAAGAGCGGATCGTTGATGGCTACGTTAGGGGTGCAGCGCCAGTCTACAATGGCCATTTTTACTTTATTGCTGGTGTTGGTAATGATGCAGAAGCGGGTCATTTCGGAAGCGGTACCGGCGGTGGTGTTTACAGCAATGAACGGAGGCATCGGTTTGGTGCTCTTGTTGATGCCTTCGAAGTCGCGGATATGGCCGCCGTTGGAGGCCACCAGGCCAACACCCTTGGCGCAGTCGTGGGAGCTGCCGCCGCCCAAGGAGAGGATCATGTCAGCACCGCAATCCTGATATACTTTTAAGCCGTCATGTACGTTGATATCGGTGGGGTTTGGCTCAGCACCGGCAAAAACAGTAACCTTAATGCCTTCGCTTTCAAGTAAAGCTTTAATGTCGTCAGCCATGCCGCCGGGGCGTCCCAGGAAAGCATCGGTAACGATCAGAACATTGCTGCCGCCAAGGGTCTTCACCTGGTTGGGGATTTCCTTGTGAGCGCCTACGCCCATGAGGTTAACCGTAGGAATAAAATAACCGTAAACCTGTTCACCCAATGCCATGAAAAAACTCCTCCTTAAAATAATTTATTTTGTTCCGGGGAATCTCCCCTTGTTTTATATGCTTATTAGTAAAGCAAAGACCGTGCCAATTATTCAGTATTTAATAAATTTTCTAACTATAAAGTGAATTGCGACTTCGGACAAGCCGGGGTGACCGGATAAAGTCAGCTTGTGAGTAGATTGACTCCATAATGTACATTAACGGGACAAGGTATAAGTGCTAATTTGGAACATTGGTCTAAGCTCGAACAATTTTTTTCATAGCAGGACTAAAGGCCCAGACAGCGAATAGATGATCAAACGTACAGGGATGTGATTTAATGTTCCTTTTGTTTCGGTCTGCCTTCTTAATCTTTGGCTTTTTCCTGGTCCTGCTGGGATGCAGCACCGTGCCCACAGCAGACAACCCTCCTGTGGGAACGACCGCCGGGCCCGCTCCTCCGCTCCCGCAAACCGTTACCATTACCGCAGCGGGTGATTTCCTTATGCATATGCCGGTGGTGCAAGCGGCAAAAACCCGTGACGGTGCTTATGATTTCAAGCCCATCTTTTCAGAAGTAGAACATCTTTTGGGGGGTTCGGATCTTACCATCGTCAACCTGGAAACACGCCTGGCCGGCAAATCCTTTGGCTTCTCCGGTTACCCGGTCTTCAATACACCGGAGGCTTTGGCCTTTGATATGAAGGAAATCGGGGTGGATGTGGTCCTTACCGCTAACAATCACTGCCTGGATCAGGGCTGGCCGGGGGTTGTGAATACCTTAAACAACTTGGAGGCAGCGGGTTTAAGTCCCTTGGGAACCCATCGCAGCGCAGAGGAAGCCGGTGAGGTGTTTATTACTGAGGTCAAAGATATCAAAATTGGTATTTTAAACTACACAGAAAGCACCAACGGTATTCCTTTGCCAAAGGGGAAGGAATTTGCGGTAAACCTTATCGAGCGAGAGAAAATTTATGAGGATATTGAGAAATTAAAAGATCGGCATGCTGAGATTATCATTGCTTGCCTCCATTTTGGCACGGAATACCAGCGCTACCCCAACCAGTTCCAAAGGAAGCTGGTGGAGGATTTGTTTAAAAGGGGCGTGGACATTGTTTTTGGTGACCATGTTCATGTCATTCAACCGATGGAATTGCAGAATGTTGTTACGGAAGAAGGAGAGAAACAGTGTTTTGTTGCCTACTCTTTAGGAAATTTCATTTCCAATCAAAGCTGGCGCTATTCCAACTGTGGTTTGATCGCCAATGTAGAGATAGAAAAGGCCCCAGCGGGCGAAATTAAAATAAAAAATGTCGACTATGTTCCGGTCTGGGTGGACACCTATGTACAAAACGGACACAGGAAATACCGTGTCCTTCCCGTGCAAAAGGCCATGGAGGATTTTCAGGCCAACACCAACCCCCTGCTAACGAAGGAAGACTATCGAATCCTACAGCAGGTTTGGCAGGATACAACCGCCCTCATTTCCGGTGCATGCCCGGTCATTGCACCCAAAAATGTGCCCGGAGGCAGTAAAATTTAGCGTTGTAGGCAAAGAGTTTGGTACTAACTGCCAGGCTCTTTTCTTGTTGAACCCCCTCACACTTTCCCGTCCTTTTACATATTATGGAATAAATATTGTGGTAAAAATAGAGTGGAGCAGGGCTTTTCCATGGACTCCTAAGAACACCCTGTGTTATGCTGAAAAAAAATAATAGTGAGGGATTTCTATGTCTGCCATCTTCAAGTTAGGCCTCTGTCAACTGCCGGTAAGTGCTGACAAGGCAGCCAATCTCAGCAATGCCCGGGATGCCGTAAAGGAAGCCGCCGCCTGTGGCTGTCAACTGGTGGCCCTGCCGGAAATGTTTAATTGCCCCTACGGCAATCAATATTTTTCTGCCTATGCCGAGGAGTTTCCCGGTGGAGAAACCATCCATACCCTTGCCGATCTGGCCCGGGAGCATGCGATCTACTTGGTGGGCGGCTCCCTTCCGGAAAGAGATGCGGGAAATCTCTACAATACCTCCTTCGTGTTTGGTCCCGAGGGAACCCTGTTGACCCGCCATCGCAAAGTTCACCTTTTTGATATTGACATCCCGGGCGGCATTACCTTTAAGGAATCAGACACCCTCACTGCAGGAGATTCTGTGACGGTCTTTGACACCCCCTTTTGCCGGGTGGGGGTGGCCATTTGTTATGATATACGGTTTCCTGAATTAACCCGTTCTATGGCCCTTAAAGGCAGCCAACTCCTTGTTTTGCCCGCTGCCTTTAACATGACCACCGGCCCTGCCCACTGGGAGCTGACCATGCGGGCCCGGGCCCTGGATAACCAACTCTATGTGGCAGCCGTATCACCGGCCCGGGATGAAAAAGCGGGGTATGTGGCTTACGGCCACTCCATGGTTACCTCCCCCTGGGGTGAGGTGCTGGTGCAAGCCCATGAAAAACCCGCCGTCCTAACGGCGGATATCGACTTGCGGTACCTATCCCGCATTCGGCAGCAGCTGCCGCTCCTAAAACACCGTCGGGAAACCGTTTATTTAGACATTTGATAAGCCTTCGATTAATAAGATAAATTGGAAGGAGGGTGTGAAATGGAAAAAAAACTGGTTGTTATTGATCCTGGCCACGGCGGCCGGGACCCTGGCGCCATTGGTAATGGTTTGCTGGAAAAGGAGATTACCCTAATGTTGGCTCGTAAGATTGCCAAGAGATTGGGGTTCTACGATGTAGAGGTTCGTTTAACCCGGGACGACGATACCTATCTGTCCCTGGATGCCAGAGCATTTTTTGCCAACAATCTGAAGGCTGATTATTTCCTTTCCCTTCACGTTAATGCCGGTAGGGGCACCGGATTTGAAAGTTTTATTTATAACGGTCCGGTGGGTGCCAACACCTCTTCCTTGCGATCTATTATTCATAACAACATTGCAGCTTTTCTAAAAGATTATGGCGTGGCGGACAGAGGTAAAAAAGCAGCCAACTTTGCTGTTTTAAGAGAAACCAATATGCCTGCAGCCCTGCTGGAGAATCTTTTTATTGATACGGCAAAGGATGCATCATTGTTAAAAGACGATAAATTTATCAGGGGTTTATGTGATGCCATCACCAAAGGACTGGCAGAAAGTCTGAGACTGACCTCGCTGCCAAAACCCACACCGACACCGGCACCGACTCCCCCTCCCACGGCTGTTCCCCCGGTATGGGACCCTCAAAAGGAAATCCAAAAGTTAAAAGAATCCGGGTTGCTGGCCAATGATCACCCTGCGGATGCGCCGGTTACCTGGGGAGAGTTCGCCACGGTTATCAATCGGCTGGTGAACCGTATCAAGAAGGACTAACGGGCCTCCGGGTAACATAAAATTTGATTCATATTATAGAAGAAGAAACCTTAAAATGCTATAATATGCTTGGTGATAGAAATGAACTTAGCAAGTCTGCAAACATTTATTGCAGTGGCCGAAAAACGAAATTTATCCCTGGCTGCCCAGGAAATTCACATTACTCAACCGGCCATCAGCAAGCAGCTCAGTGTGTTGGAATCCCACTTTGGAACTGCTCTGGTGGAACGGAAGGGCCGCGGGGTAAGTCTCACACCCGCCGGGGAAGTGTTTTATCGCCATGCCAGGGAAATTGTGGATCTTATGAACCGGGCGGAACGGGACATCCGACAAATGTCCGGCGAGATCCGGGGCCGCATGATTGTCTGGGCCAGCACCATTCCCGGGCATTATATTTTGCCACCCATCATAGGAGCGTTTAAAAAAGAATATCCCGATGTGCAAACGGTACTGCACATGGGGGACTCTAAAGAAGCCATCCGAAAACTGCTGGAGGAATCCGCTCACCTGGCTGCGGTGGGCATACTTCCCAACAACAAACGCATAGAAGGCGTTAAATTTTTTTCCGATGAGTTGGTGGTCATTGTACCCCCGGATCATCCCTTTGCCAACTCCTTAGAGATTTCTTTGGACCAATTATCCAAGGAATCTCTTGTGTGGCGCGAAACAGGCTCCGGCACAAGGTCCGTGGTGGAATCCTACCTGGCCCGGGGCGGCTTAACACCGGATAAATTGAATATTGCCCTGGAACTTGGCAGTACCGGGGCCGTGGTGACCGCAGTGGAGGCCGGCGCCGGCGTCTCGGTGGTGGCTCGCTGGGCGGTGTTAAAGGAGCCGGCGCTGGGGAAAAATCGTGACGGTAAAGGTGAAGAATTTGCCCATGGAGCGGGATTTATACCTGGTTTACCCCCCGCCGTAAAAACAAAAGCCCCATAGTGGAAGCGTTTATCCAGTTTGCACTGAAGGAAGGCACGCCTTCATAATTTTTATTAAAGTAAGCGCAATATCCCCCTGCCTGGCGGGGGGATTTAATTATGCCTGTACAACCTCTTTAACTTCATGTATAGCCTGCTTGAGCGCCCG
>JAMCWI010000097.1 GCA_023481335.1 Bacillota bacterium
GATTAAAAGAGAATTAAAAAAATCCGAGAGGGAAGCCAGTGTGACTGCCTCCATAAACAATGACTTCTTAAAGATGGATATGGGTTTACCATTGGAGGAGGACGGCCACTGCCAACCTGGAATGGTGGATGTGGAACTTTCTTTGGATCAAACGGCAGAAAAACTAAGTCCAGGGCTCCCCTCGGAAAAATTCCAACCCAGAACCATGCCGGAGGAAAAACCAGTGGAAATCGATGTGCGACGAATTGCTGTGGGAGCTTCAATCAAAGCACTGGAGAAATTCTTAGGCAGGAAATTATCCGAAGAGGAAATTGCCGCCCTGGAAAAACAGGTAGAGGTGTACTTAAATTAGACATAGTAACATATAAAAAGGATACTCCCCTGGCGGCCAGGGGAGTATCCTTTCAGTTCTTTATTTGCCAATGAGATCCGACCAACCTCCCGGTGTTCGGGCAGGAGCGGCAACTAAATTGATTTGCCGGGGTAAATAACCCCGAACGGTTTCCAGTGCCTTGTTCGGTTCATTGTCATCTTCGCTGAGATGGGCTAAAACCACCAGTTCACATTTTTTTAGCCCCATGGCCTTAAGGGCTTGACCGCATTGGTCGTTGGACAGGTGACCTTGGGGACCTAAGTTCCTTTTCTTCACATAATAAGGCTTGGCGGAGTATTTATACATTTCAAAATCATGGTTCGCCTCTATGTATAGGTAGTTAACGGAATGCAAAGCCTCTAAGCAATCCTCCGGTACAAAGCCGGTGTCGGTTAAAAATCCTAACTTCCTCGAACCACTGCCAATCATAAAGCCGATGGTTTCAACATCATGGGATAATCTAAAAGGGGTCACCCTCATACTGTTGATTCGTTCCTCTTGCTCTTGATTTAAGGCATACAGGTTTGGCGTTTTTTTAAAGGTATACGTGCTGGTTAGTTCTTTAAAGATGCCGCCTGTGGAGTAAACAGGCATATTCTTTTCAGCCAATAAATGTTTTAGACCATAGACATGGTCGTTATGGCTGTGGGTTATCAAAACTGCATCGATGTCGCCCGGGGTTAAGCCCACACTATCCAGAAAGGGTTTGATATCTCTTTTGCGCAAACCGCAATCGATTAAGATACAGGTATTCTCATCCTGAACCACGACACAATTGGCATAGCTGCTGGAAGAAAGACTGCAAAATTTCAAAGACGACGCCTCCATACTGTCATAAGCAATATTTTACTATTTCAGCAAAGTATGGAGGATTCCTTTTCCCACCATAAATATTTTCGGCGGCGTGGAACATTGGGAGCAATACTTACAATATGCAAAAATAGCACCCTGTTTGATCAGGGTGCTATTGCATAAAACTTAAATTATACTCTTACTTTGCGGAGCCTCTCCACCCTTTCCTGAATGGGCGGGTGGGTGCTGAAAAGCTTGGCGAAAGATGCCCCGGAAAGCGGATTGATAATAAACAGGTGAGAGGCCGCCGGGTTTACCGCCATAGGTACCCGGTGTGCTGCGGATTCCAGCTTTAACAGGGCGTTGGATAGCCCATCCGGAGAACCGGCAATTTGAGCACCGGTGGTATCGGCCATGTATTCCCTGGAACGGGAAATAGACATTTGAATGATCATGGCGATGATGGGTGCAATGATAGCCATGATCAGTCCCCCGGCCATGCTGCCGCCTTCCTCATCGTCATTCCTTCCCATCCCGAAGATGGCACCCCATTGCAGAACATTGGCCATCATGCTGATGGCACCGGCCAGAGCGGCAGCAATGGTTCCCACCAGCACGTCGCGGTTCTTGATGTGGGCCAGTTCATGGGCCATAACACCTTCCAACTCAGCGGGACTTAACAGCCGCAAAAGCCCTTCGGTGACTGCCACCGCTGAATGGGACGGGTTGCGTCCGGTGGCAAAGGCGTTGGGTTGAGGGGACGGTTGAATATAAATCCTCGGCATAGGAAGACCCGCCCGTTGTGACAGCCTCCGAATCATTGCATAGAGTTCCGGTGCCTCTTCCTCGGATACAGGGTAAGAACCGGTCATTTTTATAGCGAGTTTGTCACTATAAAAGTAACCAAAGAAGTTCATGGCCATGGCAATAAGGAAGAAAATCACCGCTCCACCATTGCCGCCAATGGCGCCGCCCATCATAACAAGCAGAATGGAAAGGGCACCCATTAAGAGCCCTACTTTTAATGTGTTCATCTCTACTCCCCCCTAAACAGGAATACAAGCTTTAAAATTCATCGTCTCCAAAATCACCTAAACCAAAGTCAAACCCATCCTCAGAGACCTCTTCGCCACCGCCTGCATCACCGGCGTCCTCGCCTTCCTCATCGCCGAAGAGGCTTCCCAGCATGGCACCACCGATCATACCGGCCACCATACCCCCCATGAAACCGCCAAAGCCGGGCCGCTGGGAACCGTGCTGCATGTGCTGATAACTGGGGGCCATGCGGGGACCTTGGATGGATACTTGGTTCAATTCATTTTCCAGAAACTCCTTAATAAATCCGGCAACTTCTTGAACCGAACCGCTAGACAGCAATTCAGCAGGCAGATCCATTTCAGTATGATGTTCCAGGCCGTTTCGCATATAGCCGCCGATTAGCTCTAATTCAAAGAACAATTTAATCCGATTGTCTTCGGCGTAAAACTTAAACTCCAGTTCCTTTAACTGCTCGGCAAACAGGGTTGTGGGATAATACTCGAACTCCTGACCCAGCCTTTCAATTTTGCCCGAGCCGATTTTCTCCTTAAAATCCAAGGCCGCCAATGCATCAAATACCAGGGCCATTTCCCTGCTGGGCAGAATTACCAACCTGTCCTTATCATCGGTATCCACAGCCTGGGCTATGTCCATCTTGGTTACCAGGGAATAAGACACCGAACCTTTGGAGATTGGATAGTGAAGGGGGATGATATGCTCGAAGGGAATCTCCCGGGTTTCCCCGGCTTTTATATGAAAATCCCGCGCCACCCTAACGGTATCCACCACTTTGTTAAATTCCTTACCTTTAATAATAACCTTCATGGCAATGT
This sequence comes from Bacillota bacterium, assembly GCA_023481335.1. GTDB lineage: Bacteria > Bacillota > Desulfotomaculia > Desulfotomaculales > Desulfotomaculaceae > JAMCWI01. The sequence continues at coordinate 3,037 of JAMCWI010000097.1, forward strand.
CCAAATCCAGGGTATGGATTCCTTGCTCCACATTGCCGCCTTCCACCAAAAATTTTCCTCTAACTTTTTCACCAATGCGGCATTGTTCATTGTCCAGTACCAGATTTACCTTTGCCGCTCCCATACCAAGGCTGGCCATCAGTTTTTTAAACATGTAACGCGAAACACTCCTTCTTTTTTAAAGTTTAAATAAAAGGTACTGCTTCATTGATGTATACAGTTAGTGTTTGAATGATTGACATGCTCTTCATCAATGCTTGTCTGGTGACAAGGGCGGCCTGATTGGTATCTGAATTGTTTAACAGCGGTTGCAGTTGTGCAAGCTGCCCCTCCAACATTTTGAATTGGTCTTTCAGAAAATTGACATCGAGGGTTCCTTTATTCTTTGCTTCTATAGGCAGGCTTCCGCTGTCCAAAATGTCTATTCTTTGCTTTATTTCCTCCAGCGTATACCTTTGTTGCTTCATACCCTCAATGATCTTCAGACGCAGCAGGGACTCCACGGTGTAATACCGATACTGGCTCCCAGACCTTAGGGGATTCAAAAGACCCAGCTTGGTATAGTAATCGATGGTCCTCCTGCTCACCCCGGCCAAATCTGCAATTTCCCCTATTTTATATACTTTTACGTCCCCAATAGAACCACCTCACCAAATATTATACAGTATTAACCGCAAACTGTACAGTTCAACGTCATGCTTTAATTAAAAAAATTATATTATTCTGGTTGTCTAAAAAATAAAGAGACTCGGGAAGCTCTCGAGTCCTTAGTCCTCATCCTTTTACAATTTCCGGATTGATTGTATAGATTCTGCATGGAAAAACCCGGCCGTTGGCCGGGTCTTCGTTATTAGCACGAAAAAGGAATAATTGTGACGGGGCAGGGTGCTGCATTAACCACCCCATAACTTACACTGCCCAGTACTCCTCCCACAATGGGATTCATCCCCCGTGAACCCATAATGATGCCGCGCACCCCTGCATTGGAACAATTGTTGTCGCCGGATTGGTCACCCTTTGCTTCCCGAAGAATCTGTTCCTTAGCATCTCCGATCCGCAGCTTAATTTCATATTCAACATTGGCATCTTTAAGAAAAGTTTCAGCAGGTTCTACCGCTTGATGGAAGAGTTGTTCTTGGTATTCGCGAATCGCGTTGTCGCTGAAAAACATTTTGGTATGTATTGTACGAAAGCTGGGTTGCACGTTCAAGACAATAATTTTTTCATTAAGCAATTTTGCTGCCATAACAGCTACACGCAGCGCCTCTGAAGCATTTGACGATCCATCATAGGGAACAAGAATACCGGCTTTCATAAATAGGCTCTCTCCTTTCGATTATTGTCTATAGGCATATTTGAAGTCAGCATAGGTTGCAAGGGATGGTGTAATGACTCCTTTAACATCTTCCTTTACTAATATGGGGTGGGTATAGAAAAAGACAGGCATTATGGGCATCTCATCCATGAGAATTTTCTCGGCACTGTGCATGGCTTCCATTCTCTTTTTCTGGTCGCCGGTGGAATTGGCCTCTTTTACGAATTTATCATATTCTCTATGACTCCAGCCGGTATCATTATTGCCGCCGTCGGTGACAAATATATCAATGAATGTCATAGGATCAAGGTAGTCCGGGCCCCACGCCGTTCGGGTAATATCAAAGTCACGTTCAGCCTGGCGGTCTAAGTAAACCTGCCATTCCACGTTTTCTAAAGCAACCTCAATGCCGAGGTTTACCTTCCACATTTGTTGGACGGCCTGCGCCACCTTATGGATATTTTCATTGTTATTGTACAGCAAGGTTACTTTAGGAAACTCTTTTCCGTCAGGGTAGCCGGCTTCTGCCAACAGTTTTTTGGCCAGGTCAATGTCCTGCTTAAAAAGATCGCCGCCCTCTTGTCTGTAATCCTTCCCCTCTCCCTCTAGGAATCCGTAGGGTACAAGAGCATAGGCTGGTTGCTGCCCGGCCTGCAGGACATTTTTAACCAGCTGATCACGGTCGACGGCCATGGCCAGGGCTTTTCTCACCCTGGCGTCATCAAAGGGTTTTCGAGACAAATTAAACTGGTAGTAATCAACGGAGGTATCGGGTACGATTTGCAGCTCCTTACTGCCCTGTAATGATTTCAGTTCCTCCACCGCTACTTCATTTTGCATATCCAGTTGATTGCCCTGGAACATAGTAAAACCGGTTTGCAGTGATTCAATTAGGTATATTTCAAGTTTTTGCAGCTTGACATTTTTTGCGTCCCAGTAGTTTGGGTTCTTTTCCAAGGTAATTTTTTGGTTATGTTCCCAACTGATTAGTTTAAACGGCCCGCTGCTTATATACAGTTCGGCATCGGTAAACCATTTTTCGTTCTGCTCCACATTTTTTTGATAGACAGGGTAATAGGTCTGAAAGGCTGTTAAGCCAAGAAACTGGGGAGCCGGCGCTCTCAGCACCACTTGCAGCGTTTTATCATCCAGAGCCTTGACCCCTACCCCTTCTTTTTCCCCGTTGCCGCTGTTATATTCTTCGGCTCCTTTGATGTAATACAACTGGTAGGCATAATCGGAAGCCGTTTCCGGGGCCAGTGCCCTAAGCCAACTGTAAACAAAATCCTGGGCTTTTATTGGCTCTCCGTTGCTCCATTTGGCCTCCCGTAATGTGAAGGTATAGGTTAACCCATCCTCCGAGATTTGCCATTTCTCTGCCAAGGCGGGTTGGATTTGCTGCTTGTCATCATAACGAGTCAATCCGTCAAACAGCTGCAGCATGACAGTGGCTTCCGGCATACCGTTGGCTTTGGCCGGGTCGAGGGTCTTAGGTTCGGCACAAAGGTTATATTTGATTATTTGCTCTTTTTCTTGGGAGGTTGACAGCTTGCTTTTTTCACTGCAGCCGACAATGAGAGAAATAAGTAAGAGGGAAGATATCACAGCGTATACTGCTTTCCTGACTGACAAGCTAACGCCCCCTGTTGGCAACATCTTTCGTCAAAATATATTAAAATTATACCATGTTTTAATAACAATAGGTAGAATCATCCAAAAAGTTTAGAGAAATTAGAAAAAAAAGCGTCTTTCTGCAACCAAAGCAGAAAGACGCTTTCTTAATACTGAATTACCATTTTTTAGGGGCACCTGAAGCTAAAATTAATGAAAGAATAACCAGCACGGTGTAGGGGATTTTAGCAACCCAACGCATCATAAAGCAACACCCTCCTTATTTGGCATAATATGTATTAATTTTCTTAATTAAATATTATACCAGTTATTAAAGGCTTGTCCATCAAAAAAAATCAATTTATTTTTCCATGATTTTTATTTATTCTACATTTTATGACCTAAATTTTAATATTTTCTAGAAAATTATGTCATACTTGAAGGGTTTTTACATTTTATTGAGAATTATTTCAAAATAAAAGCTTAATGAAAAGAAGTGTTATTCAGAACGATGGCGACAATAAAAAGAGTCCTGACCCCTTTTATACTATATCAAATTGTTATTGGTTCACTGGGTTTATATTTAGTATATAAAGCCTTTCCGCATTGGAGCATGGATCTCATATTGGTTTATCTCTTTTGGATCCTTTTTTGTACTGCTGCTGAGTATAAACCAATAACAATGCCGTCCAATATTCAGTTAACAGTATCCTGTGCTATACATATTTCTGCTTTAATCTTATTTGGGTGGCCTGTGGCAGTTTTAATATCCACTCTTACGATTTTTGTAGTCGACATTAAACGAGGTTTACAAAAAGTTTTATTTAATATAAGCCAAATTGCTATAACCATTTATCTTTCCTGGTTTGTTTACCAACTATTCGTACCAGAGGCAGGTCACTTAAATTTTCGTAAAGAATATTTTCCTGCCATGCTTCTTAGCTGTCTCACATATGTTATTGTTAACTCCATACTCGTCTCTGGAATCATTTCTTTAAGCCAGGGAAAGA
>JAMCWI010000173.1 GCA_023481335.1 Bacillota bacterium
GATTAGCATGATAAAGATAGACCCACATAACAAAACAAAATTTCTAAGGAGGGAAATTTGAATGGCTACTAACAGAAACGAACCCGTAACCCCCGGTGCCGGTAATGCTCTGACTCAAATGAAGTATGAGATCGCCAGTGAGTTGGGCCTTTCCAACTACGCCCAAATCGACAAAGGTTCCCTGCCCAGCCGCGTAAACGGTTATGTGGGTGGTAACATGACCAAGAAAATGGTTGCCTTCGCTGAACAGGCTCTGGCCAGCGGCAACATCTCCCAAGTAGTTCAAGCCGCTCCTCTTGAGCAGCCTTCAGGAAGAAGTCAATAACTACGGAAGGGAAACCGGCACAATGTTTTGAACGCAGGTACCGGTTTAGCCCTCACCGCAACGGGAGAGCTATAGCTCTCCCGTTGTTTATTTTGTATTGCTTTCGTTGTTACTATTCCCCTGTATAGAGGAATTTTCAGTTGAATAGAAAAATTTAGTTTCCTTTTAAAAACAATTTAGGTATTTTATAATGATTGAACTGACTATCCAGTATAATATATAATCAGTATGTATCCGTATAGATCGCATTTTATATCCTGTGCTATTTCTGAAAGGGGGACTTTATTGATGTTCATGGTATCTATTAATCCTGACAAATGTGAAGGTTGTGGTTCCTGTGTTGATCCCTGCCCTGCAAAAATCCTGGGCATGTCAGACGACAAAGCAGAAGTAACCGGGGACGCTGCAGAATGCATGGGTTGCGAAACTTGTGTGGAGATTTGCCCCAGCGGTGCCTTCACCCTGATGGAACTGTAAGCTAAATTTAAGGGACGTCCGAGCGGCGCCCCTTGTTTCTTTATGAATTAGAACATGTTCCCGTGAATGAGCGAAGGATTTCGCCATGGCATGGAGAAACTACTATGTAAGAAATATCGAACCGGGGTGGGGTAATGGTCAACATTTTCAAAAAAGTCGTTTTTTTCGGGCAAGCGGTCTTAAACCCTGCGGTGCCCAGCCGGATTAAGTACGAGGTTGGTGCTTGTCTGTTATACTTTATCAGTCCTATTGATTTTATACCCGATTTTATCCCTCTCACCGGTCGTGCGGATGATGCCGTGATTCTGTTATGGGGTATAAAACGGGGTTATGATATCGTAAAGGCCCATAAAAAATCTCTTATTAAAAAATAGTAAAAGTGCTCTGCGGCTTGCCAAGGAGTGCTTTTGTTTATTTTTCTTATATCTACAGCAAACTTTTCAGTAAAAAGGCTATTGCACAGAGACCTACAAAAATTCCTATATTCCTGACCATATTACTGTCGCCCAGGATTTTTTTCCGTTGCTGCTCTCTTTCTCGCCTGAGCTGTTTTTGTGCAGGATCCTCGTAGTTCAGCTTTTTTAACTTGGGCTTTTCCCTTGGTGTGAATTGAATGATTTTTCCTCTCGCCTTCTCTTTCTCTGCCATAAAGCACACCCTCCGGTAATTGTTCCTTCCAAATTATTTTTTTCTGGTTTTATTCAATATCTTCTTTGCCAATGGCATATCCCAAACTAAAAATATCCTTTAACAAGTTATGTATTAGAATTTCCGCCCACTGAACCACTTTGGGGTTGGGTTTGCTTTTATAAATCCTGGCCAGTTCATTGGATACCTCGGTAATCATCTCCCGGGTATCGTACTTTTCTTCAAATTCCGGCGAACAAAAAATATCCGCCCCCTCCTCGATGGAGGCATTGAACTGTTTTTCCAATCCGCTGAAATAACTGACGATATCATTTAACTCTCCCAGCACCCCCTGGAGGGCTGTTTCCATACAATAATCCAGAAACTTGTTGCGCTCTGTGTCCGAAAGGCTTTCTAAGACATTTTTTCCTTCTTTATAATAGTGAACCTGGCAATTGGCTACATTACCCCTTTCAAAGCCGGTTCCTTCAAAAAATTCCCTAATTCGTTTCTGTCCAAGGGAACTCACCGCACGATCCCGGTTTAAGCTGGCGATTATTTCCGGCGGGCCCAGTTCACACTTAATTCTTACTACCTTAACCTCTTTAAAGTAGAAAATATAATACTCTCCGTATTTCTTGCTCTTTACTTCACTCGGGATAATCGTTGATCCCCCCTTACCTGCAAGATAACCATGGATACGGTTTTTTCTTATACATAGAATTCCCTGCAGGTCCAGCAAAATCCTTCCAAACAGAGTAAAAACTAATTTTCCCGGCAACACCTAAGACCTTTATTATTTACTATTTATGAAAAAATTATAAAAAATATTTTGACAGTATTATCTTTTATATGCCAGGTGTGGCACTTCTGGACTATTTGTCTGTTCAGGAGCCGTTTTAGGGAATAAATTTACATGGCTGAGTGGTTACTCTACTTTTTTAATGATAACTTAGGATGTATAATAAGAAATGTTAAAAAGGCTAATTTAAAATGGGAAGGGAAATCTATGACGGAATTTACAAAAAAACTTTGGATCACTCTGGGAACCCTTATCGCTATCGTTCTTATACTTTTAGCTGTTTACTATGTTTTGCCTCATCTCATGCCCTTTTTTGTGGCCCTGTTGTTTGCATTGCTTTTAGAACCCTTAAACCAAAGGTTAATGACCTGGTTTAAAATAAAAAGATGTTTTGCGGTAAATATAACCTTTTTTCTATTTCTCGGATTAACCATAGTATTAAGCTATTTTGTTATTGTAAAGATAGTCACAGAATTATTTAATTTAGTCAGAACCATCCATCAAAATATACCAGAAATACAAGAATGGTTCCATCATATTCATACAGAGGTCCAGGACATTATTAAGTTGCTTCCCCCTGAATTAACCTTTCAAATTAATAATGCTTATCAAAATTTTACTGACCGGCTTGCACAGTTGGATCTGTTAACGGCTATTGGCAGTTTAACCTATAGTATCAGTACAGCAATACCATATTTCTTTATTATTACCCTGATATTCTTTATTTCCCTTTACCTGATCAGCATAAATTTGATTGACATACAGAATAAATTCTTTTCATATTTTGAACCCAAGTCAAAGGAAAAACTAAGTGTAGTTTTATCAGAATTAAGGGTTGCCACCATCGGTTTCTTTCAGGCTCAAGTTATCCTATCTTCAATAACCTATGTTATGAGTCTGATTGGATTATTTATACTTGATGTTAAACATGCTTTTGCCATTGCCCTTGTTGTTTTAATAGTGGATATTCTGCCGATTTTAGGTGTAGGCTCCGCCTTAATTCCCTGGGCTACTTTTTCTTTAGCCAGCGGAGATACTTTTCTGGCTGTGGGTTTGGTTATCTTGTTTGTTATTATTACAGTTGTAAGACGAATCGTTGAGCCTAAAGTATTAGGTGATCGCATCGGTTTAGGTACTTTGCCTACGCTTATTTCTATTTGGGTAGGTTTTAAACTGCTCGGGGTAGCAGGAGTCCTTATCGGTCCCCTTTTGCTGATACTTATTAAAGCCTTAATAAAGGCCGGGGTGTTTCCAAATAAAATAAAAATCTAATTTATACCCAAAAAATTGCTAGTTTTGATTTGCATAGTAACCGCAGCGGCACACCCATGACTGGATGTGCCGCCTCATTGATTTCTTAACTGTTGTGTCAAACAGAGAACCGTCCCCTGTTTTATTTAACAATCTGTACCCCGTTTGTGGCGGGGAACCACATAACGTTAGCACCCAGAGATTCGGATACATAACGAATAGGTACCAGAATACGTCCGTTAACCAGAACCGGAGGCGTGTCCAATCCGCTGGCCAGCCGGTTAAGAACTAATTTTAACTCTTTTCCATCCAGCGTAATGGTTGCGCTGCCGGTTGCATCTTCCCAGTCAACCTTGGCTCCCATGCTTTCACTGACAAAACGTATGGGCACCATGGTACGGTTGTTTATCAGTGTCGGGGCCACATCAATAGTTTTACTCAGTCCGTTCACGGTGGTGTTTAATTTGTCTACAGTCAGATAGATATTGATTAAGTGGCTAGCCTTTAACACACCATAGAAGCTGAACCTATCGGTATAAAAGGTAAAGGTTCTGGTCTTGGCATCGTAAGTACCGCCTAATTTAACCAATTTTATGTTACCGGCGGCATCTTTCTCGTACCTTATTCCGGTGAGTTTTTTAATGTCCTCCTGGGATAGTTCTATATCAGACATGTCTATGGTTACGGCTACCGGCTCACTGAAACTTGCGATATTTTCTGTTTTTGTGATATTATTTTCTTTATATTTGATTTGTGCTGTTAAATCAACTACCTTGCCGCCAATTTCAAAGAGCCCGGTACTCTCACCCAATGGAGCTTTGGCAAAAATCTGCTGCTTTTCTTCGGCACTAACTACTCTGGCACCCAGTTCCAGAGAGGCATTCTTATCTTGAAGGACCTTGTTTAATTCAGCTGTCATCAGGGACCTGGGAGCAAAGGTCACTTGCAGCCCTTTATTCTCCAGTATTAAAGACTTGTTGGCATCAACCAGGGATTTTACAATACCGGGAGTTATGGCAGCCATGGCATCTGTCCTGTTTAACAGGGATAGGTTGGCCTCTCCGCCCTGTTTTAGGGCGTTATTTATGGCATTGTCATCCCGATTGCCAGTCTGGGTAGGAGTAGAACCTCCTCCCCCGCTGTTAGATCCACTTGAGCCGGCTTGAACGGTAAAGGTTTTGGTATCCACATCGCTGGCCTCTCCAGCAACTACGGTATATGTTCCGGCTGCAGCATCCGGGGGAATTGTAAATGTTTTGTTGAATGTACCGTTTCCGGAAGGATACACAACATCCACATACAAATTGGTATTATTGGGGCGGACAACTTTAATGTTAACTTCTTTAAGGGTTGTACTACCTGAAATGGTTACATCCGAACCTGGAGTTTTGACACCTATCTGGTTAAGGCTAATACCTGCAAAGGCAACAGAAGGAACCAGCACCATCAAAACCAAAGCCATTAAGATGAAAACTAGTTTTTTTCTCACTTTTCTTTTTCCTCGCTTTCATGATCTTATCTATTGCAGTACTTGCGGCTGTGCCAAATTTGTTTGAACTGAATGGGTGTCACTGTTGAATTCATCAAACACAAAGGCCTTAACCAGGAACTGGTCACCCGTCTCGTTAAAATGAGCGATTAACTCTTCGCTGGTCCGGATGTCTTTCTCTAAGGCAACGATACTTACGGGCATGGTCCCTTTCATCAGTTGGAAAATGACAACCTCGCTGCCCGCATGGTCCTCAACCTCAGTACGGTTAACGGTAACCTTAGCTTTTATGCCGCTGGTCCTGTCAAGCTGGCTGGCAGTAATGGCAAAGGGTTTGGTTTCCTTGGTGCCCGTTTGGATGCGTCCTTCAACCTGCGGGTTTACAGGGCTGTGCTTTTCAAGGTACTCTTTGAATACTTCGTAATCAACATTACCCATATCAATAACTCTGCCGGCTTCTTTGAACATAGTATAGAAATCACCGCCGCCAGCCATAAAGCTGTTGGTGGCTACCATATATTTGGCCTGCCGGTCAATTGGTTGATAGCCGTTTGCTGTTTTCACCAGAACACTGATCATACGGCTATTCTCAGGCTGTGCCGGATCATATACAAATTTCAGGCCGGCTACCTGCGGAAATCTGCCTTCTTGGGCCGGTACTTTGCTTACGCCATTTTCCAGGGCTGCGACTATTTGCTCACCGGTCAGCTCCAGGACTGTTAATGTATTGCCAAAGGGCATGACCGTAAGGACTTCGCCAAGGGTAATATCTCCCTCGTCAATGGAGGCCCTGATGCCGCCAGCGTTGGTAATGGCAATAGTAGCTCCGGTGCCGGAGGCTTTTGCCAGCATGGCATCTGCAATCAGGTTGCCCAGATTGGTTTCTTTGGTGCGTACGTTAGCACGCAGTCCGTCCAGTGCAACTTGTGTACTGCCTACCACAGTTGTTTTGAAATCATCCAACACAGCTGCATATTCTGCCAGCCTGGCCGAAGTTGCTGCATCTGCAGCGTAGTCTTTTACTGCTAACAGTGAACCGACAGAGCTTATAATTACACCGTGATCATCAAAGGTTACGTCTAAGCGGCCTAAAAACTCGCCATGGTCCTTAGCCTGTACAACTACAGTGGGGGTGCTGTCTTTATCCACCAGTGCCGGGTATTGATCAGGCTTGGTATGGCTGTGACCGCCAACAACAATGTCGATGCCTTCCACTTCTTCAGCGAGCTGCAAATCCCTGTCCCATCCCAGGTGGGAAATAGCCACTATTTTGTTAATGCCTTTGCTTTCCAGCATGGTAACTGCCTCTTCGGCTGCCTCAAAGGCATCATTAATTTCAATATTGTCTCCGGGGCTGGAAATAAATGCTGTATCTTCGGTGGCTACACCAATCACGCCGACTTTTTCACCGTTAACATCCAATATTACTGCCGGGTAAATTTGGCCGTCGAGGTTATCCGCCCCTTGTTCGCCAACGGTAGTATGGGCCAGGTCCTTTAAGACCGGTTCGTTACTAAAGTCAAAATTGGCATTGACAACCGGGAACTGGGCCGGAGTTTTATATCCTTCCGGGTAGTTGCCGGTAATGAACTTCGCCAACCCCTCCGGCCCTTTGTCAAACTCGTGGTTGCCCAGTCCCATGGCGTCGTAACCCAGCAGGTTCATCAACTCCAGGTCCGCCTGGCCCTGGAACTGGGTAAAATACAGGGTGCCGGAGAAAACGTCCCCCGCGTCCAGCAAAAGGCTGTTCTCCACTTCATCGCGTATTTTACTTACTGCCGTTGCACGGTGTGCAATGTTATCCAGATGTGCATGGGTGTCGTTGGTATGCATGACGGTGAGGTCCCAGCCCTCCGGCTGCCCTCCGGCCCTTTGTCAAACTCGTGGTTGCCCAGTCCCATGGCGTCGTAACCCAGCAGGTTCATCAACTCCAGGTCCGCCTGGCCCTGGAACTGGGTAAAATACAGGGTGCCGGAGAAAACGTCCC
>JAMCWI010000065.1 GCA_023481335.1 Bacillota bacterium
GAAACACTATTGGGACTCTGGGTGGTGGTTATTGCTGCGGAATCAGTAGCAATAGACGAAGTAATGGAAAAGGCATCCTGGCAATCGCAGGTCGTTACACCGGTATTAAAGGTTATGGCACTGGAATTACCTAATACATCACAGAATTCTTCAAATGTCCCACCGTTTTGTGAATAGGCATATTTAAATTGAACGTCATAGGAGAAAGAAACAGTGGGAACAGGATTAACGGTAAACGCCACATTGTACAGAACTGCGTTGGCCTCCGACGGGTTTCCTAAACCGGTGGGTGTATAGGCCGGAGTTGTACAGGTAACCGTAAAGGTTTCCGTACGGTTCAAGGTCGTAATTTCCTGGACACAAAGCTTTCTGACAGCCATTGAAGAACCTCCCTTTATTATAAGTTACTGTATCATATTCCAAGTACTAACATTTGTTACAGTAAGTGTAACTTTTTCTATTTATTAAATTCCCTGGCGCCGAATGGCTTGCAAAAACCGCACCAAAGCCTCTTTTTTTGCATACGGTAAGACAAAGGTTAAAAACCGGAGGTTATTATTTTGAAATGGTTAAAACAACCTTTGATCAGCCTTTGTATGATCGTGAAAAATGAAGAATCCAATATCCTTCGTTGTCTGGACAGTGTAAAAGACTATGTAGATGAAATACTGGTCTTAGATACCGGTTCCGGTGACAGGACACCGGTCCTGGCTCAAGAACAAGGAGCCTGCGTCTTCTTTGGCCGGTGGGAAAATAATTTTGCCAAGGCAAGGAATGAAATCAAGCAACAAGCCCGGGGTGAATGGATTTTTTACCTGGACGCAGACGAAGAACTGCCCCCGGAAACCGGCCGCTCGCTGCGGCAGTTAGCTCAACAAACCAAGGCCGAGGCCCTACAATTTAGTATCGTTAATTATACTTCTTCTTCGGACACACAAAAATGCCGTGGCTTAAACATACGGATGTTTAAAAATAACCCAAACTATTACTTCGAGGGCGCCTTGCATGAACAGATAGCACCCAGCATTCTACGCGTCAACCCTTCTGCTGCCATTGTCTGCTCCGGTTTAGAGATACTGCACTATGGTTACTCCTTTGATCACCCCAGACGAATACAAAAAAATCAGCGCAACATCACCATACTGGAATCCATGCTGGCGGAGAATCCGAAAGACGACTTTACGCATTATAATCTGGGGGTTAGTTTATACGTGGGCGGTCAATTGGAAAACGCCAAACGCCATTTCCAGTTGGCTAAACAGTACGCAAATAAAAAATCCCACTACCTGCCGGCATTGTATCGCAACTTTACCGCCTGCCTGGTGGATCTTGGAGAATATGAGGAAGCCCTAAAACTAGCCCAGGAGGGATTGTCCCATTTTCCTGATTACCCTGACCTCTACTATCTGCAGGGGCAAATTTATTCGATAACAAACCTTTTTGAACTTGCGTTGGAACGTTTTAAACAGTGTCTCAAATATAACAAGTTGAACCCAAATTATATCTCTATGGACGGTGTGCAGAGTTTTTTAGCTTATGAGCAGTTAGCAGATATTTATATGCACCAGCAAAAATGGGAGGATGCGCTGCAGCATCAACTCAAGGCCGTGCAAAACGGAACCGCTTCCTATACTTCATTCCTCCGACTGGGTCTGCTGGCAAAACAACATTTTAACAATTCCTCTGACGCAATTGATTTTTTGGATTGCCATTTACCTAAACTACGTCCGGAGGAACGAATCAAGCTGCTCTTTGACATGGGTGAGCACCACCTGGCTTTACAAAAAACAGAAATGCTGCCCCAACCGTTACCCTATGAAATTTATATAATTGCCTTAAAATCGGCCATTTATCTAAAAAACTGGCAACGGGCTAAGATGTTTTTATCACAAACATCTCCCCTTGATAAAGAAATCCCGACTTTGGCGGCCATCTGCCATGTACTGGATAAGGATGCCGTAAAAGATCACTGCGAAACGGATCAGTTGGATCAATTGTTAGCAAAATCAATTTATCAGAAGGATATTCCCTCTGAGGAACACCCTTTTGCTCCGCTTTTTTTGGATTTTGCCTTTCAATTAATAGGCTTTGATGATTTTGAGGCTGTTAACTATTTTGAAACTGTCATAAATCCTTTAGACCTACCCTTACTCTATAGCCAACTTGGACAGCGAGCTTTTCTTAGAAAAAACTATAACCTGGCAGAAAGGCTCTTTGCACTTTCACTTGCCTGTCAAAAGAAAGGGATCCACTATAGATGGTTTGGTCTCATGAACGTGTATACGGGCGATAAATTAGAGGGAATAAGACTTATCCGGCATTCCTGCAACTTAGAAAATGACAGTCAAAATTATATTTTTTTACTGACTGCTGTATCAGATTTTTTTCAGCATTGCTTAAGACATCTGGTTGTAAATTGTCCCCATATTCCCAAAGTTCATCAACACTTGTTAGGTTTAGCCGGCTTTAAGAAGAAGTTGATCGGAAAGGAAGAAATAGATTGTCAGTAAAAATAAGTCTGTGCATGATTGCTAAAAATGAGAGTGATTTTATCGGCAACTGTCTTAAAAGCACTCTCTCCTACGTAAACCAAATCATTGTTGTGGACACCGGGTCATCTGACCAAACCCCGGAGATAGCTCGAAAGCTGGGTGCTGAAGTCTATACCTACACCTGGAACAATGATTTCAGTGCTGCCCGTAATCATTCCCTGGAGAAGGCAACGGGAGACTGGATTCTTTTTATGGATTGTGACGAGGAAATAGACCCGGATCTGGGTCATCATTTATTGGAGGCCGTTCAATCAAAGGACTGCGATGCCTATTATCTTAATGTTAAAAATCTCCTAGGCATGGACCATGAGATTACCTTTCAGTCGATCAGACTGTTCCGAAATCTACCTCAGTTCCGGTTTAAGGGAAAAATCCACGAGCAGGTTTCCGATGCTATTTTTACACATTCAGGGCCCGGTAGAATCGGCAGGCTTAATGTAACTCTGCTGCACCATGGTTATAACCCGGAAAGGGTAAATATTTCTTCAAAAATCATACGCAACGTAGGTTTACTGGAAGAAGACCTACAAGACCGGAGCTGCCTGGACGGTTTTTATCTGTATAATGTAGGAATTGAATACATCCGGCAAGGGCAATATCAAAAGGCGTTGGAAAACTTTATCGAAGCGCTGAAAGTGACCAATCCTAATTCCGGCTACGCCCCTCCTTTAGTCAATAAATTATTGGTTTGCCTAATTGAGCTTGGCCGGTACCGGGATGCTTTAGATCAATTGGCCTATTTCCAAAGCCTCTATCCAGACTATCATGACCTGTTTCTTTTGCAAGCTGCCTGCCATATTCAATGCGGCCGCTTTTCTCTGGCTGCCGACAGCATTGAAAAAGCCGTAAAAACACCCCACCGGAATCCTAGATACCCTGTGGAAGGGAAAATTTTCAACCAATCTCCTGAACAATTGCAAAAACAAATAGAGCCTTACCTTTTACAAAAGGCAAAAAACTTTCAACTGTCTGTTTGTATTTTGGCTAAGAACCAGGAAAAGCACATTGCCAGGTGCCTTCGCAGCGTTGGTGAGATCGCGGATAAAATTTTGTTAATCGTTACTGAATGTTCGGATAACACCCTAAATATCGCCTACCAAATGGGGGCCAACCTTTACCGTTTGAACCGATCAGACAGTTTCGCTCAACTTAGAAATTTTGCTTTAAAAAACGCCTGCGGCGATTGGATATTATTTCTAAACGGAGATGAGGAAATAAATTCAGCAGATATAGCCGCGTTGGTAGAAGGTTTAAATAACTCCACATTTATTGGTTATAAGATTCGGCAAAGGACATTTTACGCCGCAGCCAATGAGGGCAATTATCGGGATCAGGCTGTATGCAGACTAATTCGTAATGAACAGGGGCTGTGCTATAAATCCAGGCTTATAGAAGATATTGACCTTTCAATAGCTGAAAAGCACGGGGACACGGCACTTTCTTACCTGCCTGTTACCGTTTTTCATTATGGTTTCCATCTAAAATCAGAACCTGAAGAACAAGTATTCCGCAGAAATATATATTTACTGTCTAAAGACAGCAGGGATCAGGACAAAAACCCCCTACCACGGCAGGAAATGGGATTACAACTTTACAACCGGGGAAAATACAAAGCCGCCTTAGTACAATTTCAGGCGGCCCACAAATTATATGGTACAAACATACCGGCTGACCTTTTTTGCGGAATGATTAAATGCTTGGTCAAATTAAAAAAATATGATGAAGTCGTACTACTGTCTAAAACAGCGGTAGACTTATACCCGGATTATACAGATCTCCTGTATTACCAGGGTTTTTCCTGCTTAAATCTAGGTCTTCTGCATGCCGCCAAAGAATGTTTTGAAAAATGCTTGCAGCTCGGCAGTGCTCCCTGGGAAAAGTATGCTGCCTGTTCCGGAGTGGGTAGTTTCCTGCCCCATTGTCGGTTGGCGGAATTGTACCTGCAGCAAGGCAATATCGATGAGAGCCTGCTGCATTATTGCTCTGCCGCACAAATCACCGGCGGCGCAGACATGGCGATCCCTCCTATGACCGATATATTTTTATCCAAATTTCATCCTGGGCGGTTGCTGGAGTATCTTCAGGATCATAAGCTCGATACCATACGTAATATTTGTACCGCGGCAATGGCGGCCAATAAAAAGAATTGCCTGTTGGAAAGTTTAGCACTCTGGGAAAGGGCTATGGAAAAATTAATCACCACAAGGAATTATGAACAGTACCATAACATTGCCGCGGCCATGTTCCAAATCTTGTCTGATATTTATACCGAAGCAAATCAACATAATTCTGGAGATACGCAGTTACAAAGCATCCGGGAGTTTTTTAGCCAGCAGGACAATATCTGAAGCAATTCCTCAATGGCCTGTATGGTGCTGTAAATAAAAGAAAAAACATAAACTTGAATTTTTACCTTTGTATTAATAACCCTATTAACCTGTACTGAATAGCATGTAGTAAAAAAATTTTTAAGGAGGGATGAGTCTTGTTTGAGTTTAAAACCGATTTCTTCGATAGGCGAAGAGTTGACAAAATAGAACAAATAAAACCAGAACAAACGGTACAATTAGAACAAACAAGCCAACAACCGGGACCTCAAGAATACGAAGCAGTCCTTCCGGAACCTTTCGTAATGGAAAGCGATATTGAGAGTAGGTCGCTATCGGAATCGGATCAGCCGGATATCGATCTGTTGGCAGAACCGGAAGATGTTGATCAGCCGGAGGATCAGTCAAACATTTCCGGTGTTCAGGTGTTTTACCATCCTGGCAAGGCATGCGTTAATATCTTTAGCGAAGGAGTCGTGCAAGACTGCTCCAACACCCCGGTGGTTATAACCGGGCTGACAAGTGGTGTGATTGCAAAAGTACCTGTTGTTTTGGCTGAACTTGCAGTACAGGTGAACATGCATTCAACGATAACACTACCTGAACGGGCATTGGAAATAAAAGAAATTAAAAAACGGTTAAAACTCACTCAATGCTTGCTTTTGCAAGACCCTGAAGAGCTAATTCCACCCGTGCTTTTTTTAAAAGGCTTTGTTCGTAAAAATATTTCTTTCGCCTCCAGTGATTGTGCCAATGATCAGGGGGTTTGCGGCGATATACGGCATTGTACTGCAGATGTTCCTTTTACCTGCACGACACAGGTAGAATTTAATGGCGCTGATCCAATTCTACCGGTTGTTAACACCGTGAGTGAATTTGAATTTTTTAGAAGACAGCCTCTGCCCAACCGGTTCTTTGCTGAAAAAGATGAGTTGCTTTCCGGCGATTTCTCGGAAATCAACCAGGTCACACATGAATTCTACAATGAACTTCCATATTGCGAATTAGTTAGCAGCAGAATTGTTGAATACGATGAGTTTATTAACCGCAGCCAGCCAAGTCATGATTTACCCATTGAAGAAAGAGAGTTTTCCCAAATAGAGGAAAAAATGGTTGTTTACATTACAATAAAGGTTCTGCAAAAACAACAGGTTCGCATACCGCCTTTTATGAGTGGGTTCATGCAAACTGATCCGATGCCGGAAATAATGAATCAGAAAGCGTTGGAAGAATCAAATCCTCCGCAGTTTGTGGAAGCTCCTGGTTACGAAGAAAATGTAGTGACTAATGTAGAACCGGTGGATTCCATTCTGCCTGTTCGAAGCCTGGAATTGTCCCGAGCGGATTATGCCGATGAATTGGAATGCAATACTGAGGATACTTTCGATTCGACCCCGGAAGTACCCGTGGAAATTTCAGAATCGGAAACCGTTGAACCGGAACCTTTCACTGAGAAAACTTCCGACCCGGCACAGGAACTACCCGTGGATTTTTCACAACCGGAAACCGTTGAGTCGGAACCTTCCACTGAGATAATTTCCGACCCGGCACAGGAACTACCCATGGATTTTTCACAACCCGGTACTTCAGACGAAGAACATAAACCACCGGCTTTTGACCATCCCAAAATAACCTGTCCTTTTAAACGTACCTAGAATTTAGTGGACTAAATAAAGAATCTGCAAAAACTAGGTTTTAGTCCAAAAAATGTAACCGGATTTAGGCTAAATGAATATCATGCACTATAAAATTATAAAGGAGGATTCACTGAATGTCCAAAAATGATTTATTTGATCAATTACAAGGCGGGCTCAGGCAGAGTAATCATGGAGTCCATATTTACCTGCACGGTAAGTTCAGCCAGCACCACAGGTATTTTTACGGTTACAGGGCCGGTTATTTGGGTAATGGCAACGGTTGTGCTTACACATTCCGGTTGAGTCCCGCCGGTAACATTAACACATGCCACGTGGCTTTTGCTTTTAGCTGCTTCGCCTTGTAATTGATCAAATAAATCATTTTTGGACATTCAGTGAATCCTCCTTTATAATTTTATAGTGCATGATATT
>JAMCWI010000068.1 GCA_023481335.1 Bacillota bacterium
CAGCCATGATCGGCGCATCCGCTGCCCTGCATATTTCCAAGATCCCCTTTTCCCGGTCAACGGCGGCAATAAATACCCTGCCATCATCTTCAATATCAATATCCGCGCCGGTTTCTTCCA
Organism: Bacillota bacterium; assembly: GCA_023481335.1. Classification (GTDB taxonomy): domain Bacteria; phylum Bacillota; class Desulfotomaculia; order Desulfotomaculales; family Desulfotomaculaceae; genus JAMCWI01. The sequence goes on from JAMCWI010000068.1 coordinate 121, forward strand.
CCAACTTCTTGATGATTTTGCCGCCGGGTCCGATCACATCTCTGATTTTATCAGGATGAATGCTGGTGCGAATGATGCTGGGTGCATACTTGGAAATATCCGGTCTTGGTGTCGGCAGAATTTCCAGCATTTTACCGAGAATAAACATACGTCCCCGGTGGGCCTGTTCCAATGCCTGTTCAAAGACTTCCCTGGTAATGCCTGGAATTTTAATGTCCATTTGCAGCGCGGTAACGCCTTTGGCGGAGCCGGCTACTTTAAAGTCCATATCTCCCAGGTGATCTTCCAAACCTTGGATATCGCTTAAGACGGTAAATTTATCTTCTTCCATAATAAGTCCCATGGCCACACCGGCCACCGGCGCCTTCAGGGGCACCCCTGCGTCCATTAGGGCCAATGTGCTGCCGCAGACGCTGCCCATGGATGTGGAACCGTTGGATTCAACGGCTTCGGAAACCACTCGCAGGGTATAGGGGAACACTTCTTCCGATGGAATCATGGGTTCCAAGGCCCGTTCTGCCAGGGCACCGTGGCCGATTTCCCGGCGTCCGGGAGACCGCATGGGCTTTGTTTCCCCGGTACTGAAGGGCGGGAAATTATAATGGTGCATATAGCGTTTGGTTTCTTCCAGTCCAAGGCCGTCGAGAATTTGCTCTTCGCTGATGGAGCCGAGGGTTGCCACCGACAGAATTTGGGTCTGTCCCCTGGTAAACAGGCCGGTGCCATGGGTGCGGGGAAGCACGCCAACATCAACGGAAATGGGACGGATTTCATCGATGGCCCGGCCGTCAATGCGCAGTTTATCATGGGTGATAATTCTGCGAACAACTTTCTTTTCGGCCTCTTCAATTAGCATCATCACTTCTCTGGGGTTGTCCGGGAACTGTTCCAGGAAGGTTTCCTTTAACTCGGCGAAAACCGCATCCATATACGCTTCTCTTTCTTTTTTCACCAGGTTTTCCCTGGAGCAATGGAGCACGGCTTCACGAATGACTTCTTCCGACTTCTGTGAAATGGCATCTACCAGGGCAGCGTCCATCTCAGGCTCCGGTACTTCCATTTTTTCATGGGCCAATCCCATGGCCAGGGCTTCGTTCCGGAAGTTCTCAACAAATTTTACAATTTGCTGAACCACATTGTGACCAAACATAATGGCTTCTAATATTTGGTCTTCCGGTACTTCCTTGGCACCGGCTTCCACCATCATGACGGCATCGTCAGTACCGGCCACCACCAAGTGCATATCGCTGTTTTCCGCCTGGCGTACCACCGGGTTCACGACAAACTGGCCGTCCACCCGTCCCACAATAACGCCGCCGATGGGCTTTTTCAAGGGGATCTTGGAAATATGCAGGGCAGCGGATGCGCCGATCATGGCTGCAATTTCCGGGGCATTATCCTGATCAACGGATAACACCGTGGCCACCACCTGCACTTCATTTCTCATGTGTTTGGGGAATAACGGCCGGATGGGGCGGTCAATCAGGCGGCCGGACAAAATGGCCTTTTCGCTGGGACGCCCCTCACGTTTGATAAACCCGCCGGGAATTTTCCCCACTGCATAAAGCCTTTCCTCGTAGTCCACTGTAAGTGGAAAGAAATCGATATCCCTGGTATTTTTCGCCACGGTTGCCGTTACCAGAACCACGGTCTCGCCATATGTTACCAATACAGCGCCGCTGGCCTGCTTGGCCAATCTTCCTGTTTCCAGGGTGAGGGCTCTGCCCCCCAGGGTAATCTCCCTGATTAATACTGGATTCTCAGACACTCTTTTTACCTCCACAACTCCAAGTTCTTGACAAATCTTAGCAGTTCGACATTTTTATTAGTATTTCCTTCTTGCTCCATGAAAAATACGGAGATATTCCTAATAAACCCTACAAAAAAGAAAAAGCGGGCCAATAAGCCCACTTTTGTTACTTGCGCAGTCCCAATTTTTCCAAAATTGCACGGTACCGGTCAAAATTACGGTCCCGCAGGTAATTAAGCAGAGCACGTCGCTGGCCAACCATTTTTAACAGGCCACGGCGAGAATGGTGATCCTTTTTAAAGGACTTCAGGTGCTCGGTTAATTGGTTGATACGTTCAGTCAGAAGAGCGATTTGCACTTCAGGAGAACCGGTATCACTCTCATGGGTTTTAAAGGTTTGAATGATTTCATTCTTTCTTTCTGCAGTCAATGCCACGGTGTTCACCTCCTCATGTTTATGATCCCTGTTATCCAAGACAACCGTCGGAGTGAACGCGTTCCCTAGATAACAGTTCTGGGAATATTACTTCCCAATTATGGTAATCACCAAGCGGCCGTTCTCAATATCTTTGGCTACGATATCAAACACACGACCGGATTTGGCGAAAAACCCCCTGAATCTGGTGGCTGTTGGTATGCGCCCTGGAATCCCCTTGGCTGCAGTAAGGATATCAGCATTGGTAATCTTATCCTGACGTAAATCCCTAAGCCTTTTACGAGCGTGCTCGGTAATGATGATCCGCATAATCACACCACTCAGCAGCTGTGAGATTGGTAGGTGCGGTCTTCATCCTCTTCTTGAGCTAAAAAGGCATAAAGGGCATCTTGGAAAGCGGTTATCCTGACATTATCCATATTGGATTTTATATAGAGGGATTCCAATTCGCGTTTGAGGGATTGAAACTCTTCGCTTACACAAATCAGTGCGATGTGATTAAGCCAGCGTTTAACCTCCTCTTCAGGAGTATCGTATCTTGGATACCCCACGGACAACGTCTCCTTTCATCGGGATCTCGGGACGTATGCCGCATTTATTGTAGCATAACTGCTGCCATAAGTAAATGTTAGGTAATATTAAATATATTAGGGGTACCCGCTAATTATTCGATAACTCCGGGTGGTCAAATCTGGCACTTTGCACATCGGCTTGAATTTGATTTACCAGGTCGCTGATGGAGGAAAACTTCCTTTCATCCCTTAACCTGCGCACATATTTTACCCTTATTTTCTTGCCGTAGATGTCGCCGCAGAAGTCCAGTATATGCACCTCGATGTTGATACGCCGGCTGCAGCCGTTAAAAGTGGGCTTGGTTCCTACATTGGCCACTCCAAGGTAGGTCTCACCGCCCATATCCACATGGACACTGTAAACCCCTTTGGCCGGCACCATCATACCCGCCGGGCAGTGGATGTTGGCCGTAGGAAAGCCCAGGGTATTGCCCCGCCGGTCTCCCAAGACCACCGTACCCTCGGTAAAGGGATAATAGCCCAGCAGTTTTCTGGCGGCAGCCACGTCTCCCTCGGCCAGCTTATGCCGGATTAAGGTGCTGCTGACCACCTGATTGCCCACTTTCACCGGCGGGATAACGCTTAAGGTATAGCCGCACTCTTCCGCATATTGCCAAAGGGTTTCCGGATTGCCCCGGCCCCTGTGGCCGAAGGAATAGTTGTAGCCAACCACGATTCCCTTGACATTTATTTGATTTATCAGGATATCCTTAATAAACTCCGCCGGGCTCAGTTGAGCAAACTCTCTGGTAAAGGGCAGTAAAATTAAGACATCCACACCCAATTCCGCCATCATGCGGGACTTTGCTTCCTGGTCAAGCAGCATGGACGGCGCCAGTTCGGGTTTTAGTACCGCCAACGGATGCGGGTTGAAGGTTAATACCGCTGCCGTTCCCTGGGACTGACGGGCCATTGCCGCTGCCTCTCCGATCAGCCTTTGATGCCCGAGGTGCAATCCGTCAAAGGTACCTAAGGCGACGGTAATATTCGGATACCTGTCTTTAAGCCCGGTAAGGCTGTCGTACACACGCAATTTTGATAACCCCCTGCCAGTCACTGCAATCCGCCCTTTATAATATAAACCCTATGGACACTTTGGTAAACCAAAAAATAATTTTCGAAATATATGTAAAAGCATGGCATATACTTTTAGGAAGCAAAAACCACTTCAGGTTTATAAATCAACCTGGCACCCTCCGGTTGCTCCTCTTGCACCGCCTGAAAAATCCCTAAAAGATCTTGGCCTATCTGAACCCGCACCAAATCACCCGGTGCTGTATCCGCAGATTTCTGCCGAATACCGGAAGGGTAAAGGGTGGCTCCGGAGGTTACGGATTTTTGGGCGGACGGCTGGATCTCCACCGCCGGCAGGTGCTGTACAGCCTGCAGCATGGGAATGAGTGCCTCGGGGCACCCTTCTTCCCCGGCTGATCCGGCCAATGCATCCAGGGTAACGGAACTCTCCAAACCGAAGGCGGCCACCCGGGTCCGCAACAAAAAAGACATATAAGCGCCACACCCCAATGCCTTGCCAATATCCGAGCACAGAGTACGCACATATGTCCCCTTTGAACAAGTGACATCAAACAAAATACGGGGGTGAGGTGTCTGCCAATCCCAGCTGTCGATTATTTTTAATTCATAGATGGTGACAACCCGGGTGGGAACCTCAACCCTTTTGCCTTGACGCTCCAATTCATAAAGACGCTGCCCTTTGACTTTAATGGCAGAAGTCATCGGCGGGATTTGTTGAATGTTCCCGACAAAGGAAGGAAGAATCTCCATCAGTTGGGCCGGGGTAACCCCGGATGCGTCCTGACATGCCAGTATTTCGCCAAAGGCATCCTGGGAGGATGTGGTAATGCCCAGCGTCAGTTCGCCCCGGTAAGTCTTGTCTCCCTCCACAACAAATCTGGCTAATTTTGTTGCCTTACCCAGGCATATGGGCAGCACCCCGGCGGCACCGGGGTCAAGGGTACCGGTGTGACCGCACTTTTTATGACCGGTAACCCTGCGAACATAGGCAACCACATCATGGGATGTCATGCCAGGGGGTTTTAAGACGTTAAGAATGCCGTCCATGGGAACCCTCCCGGAATAAATCTTTTGCTTCCTTAAGGATCAATTCTTTTACCTGTGCCAGTCGGCCATCTACGGTACAGCCGGAGGCCCTTACATGCCCGCCGCCGCCAAATTTTCCGGCTAAAAGATTGACATCAACCTGGTATTTGGAACGAAAACTGACCTTAACCCGCTGTTCGTCCAGTTCCCGGAAGACAATGGCCAACTCGACCCCTTTAATTTTTCGGGGATAGTTAATCAGTCCCTCAATGTGCTGGTCGCTGGCTTCCACCGACCGGATCAACGCTCCGGAAATACTCATCCAGGCAATTTGGCCGCATGGACTGACTTCCAGTGTACCCAGGGCCGCTTCCAGCAGTTTCAACGATACCAAGGGCTGTTCCCCAAAAATCCGATTGGACAGACGGGAAACCGGAACCCCGCATGCCAGAAGTCTGGCCGTTTTGGCATGGGTTTCCGAGGTTGTATTTTCATAACGAAAGGATCCCGTGTCCGTAACAATGGCTGTGTACAGGTTAATGGCAATATCCAGTTCTAAATCCACCTGCAATAAATCCAGCAGGTCCATAATAATTTCCCCTGTGGCAGCAGCCGCCGTCCGCACGTAATTATAGTGCCCGAAGGGGCGGTCGTTCACATGATGATCGATAACCGCAACGGGTAAGCCCTTCTTCAGCATGGCTTCCGGGGCTGAACCCAAGCGTTCTTGCACTGAAAAATCCACGGCAACCAGCAAATCATAGTCCCCTTCCGGCACCTTCCCAACAATGACTGTTTCCACGCCCGGCAGAAATTGATAGAGGTCGGGGATGGGGTCCGAACTGACAATGGTAACCTCTTTACCCAGCAGACGCAGGCCCAGGCCCAAAGCAAGGGCTGAGCCCAAGCTGTCCCCGTCAGGCATGACATGACCGCACAGCAGAAGCCGCCGCGCTTTCTGGATGACCTCCGCCATGGCCTTCAGGTTATTCATGGGTGGTTTTTTCCTCCTGGCGATTGATCTCATGGAGGATTTCCATGATGCGCGTTCCATGGTCTAATGAGGTATCCAATTTAAAAATGATCTCCGGCGCATGACGAACCTTAATTCTGCGGCCAATTTCTGAACGCATGTAGCCAGCAGCCTTTTGCAAAACATTTAGCGTTTCTGCCCGCTGGTCTTCGGAACCCATAACACTGATAAAAATTTTAGCAAAGGACAGATCCTTGGTCACTTCGACCCCGGTGATGGTGACAAAGCCCACCCTGGGGTCCTTTATTTCACTTCTCAGCAAATCTGCTGCTTCTTTTTTGATGGCTTCAGCGATACGTTCCGGTCGGTGTGACATGCTACACACCTCCTGTATTTTTTAAGTCTTTTATAGTTTATGCGAGCTCACGTTTAATGGTTTCCACAATGAAGGCTTCGATGATATCCCCTTCCTGGATGTCATTGTAACGATCAATGGTGATGCCGCATTCGTAGCCCTGGGCCACTTCTTTGGCGTCGTCTTTGAAGCGTTTCAAGGAGTCCAGTTTGCCTTCATGCACAACAATGCCGTCACGGATGACGCGAATGCCCGAATCCCGGGTAATCTTGCCTTCGGTAACATAACCCCCGGCAATGGTACCGATCTTAGAGGCCTTAAAGATTCTTCTAACTTCCACGTGTCCCAGAATAACCTCTTTAAATTCAGGATCCAGCAGACCGCTCATGGCTTTCTTAACATCGTCAATTGCTTCATAAATGACGCGGTAGAGGTGAATATCAATTTTTTCTGCTTCCGCAATTTTTCTTGCATTGATGTCCGGACGAACGTTAAATCCGACCACAATGGCATTGGAGGCGGAGGCCAGCATAATATCCGTTTCATTGATGGCACCAACCCCGCTGTGGATCAGGTTCACTTTTACCTCATCGGTGGTCAGTTTCTCCAGGGCCTGGGCCAATGCCTCAATGGAACCCTGTACATCGGCTTTTACAATGATGGGCAGTTCTTTAA
>JAMCWI010000061.1 GCA_023481335.1 Bacillota bacterium
TTGTTAAACCTGGAGGATTGTTAAAATCAAAAATAACGATAAAATCTCTATTCTGGCCGGGCTGTTAATCGACGGGACAGGGAACCCTCCGCTGGAGAACGCGGTTGTCGCTATCGAAAAAAGCGTGATTCAATCGATCAGCCGGGCGCCGCTTGGTTTACCCGCCGAGGCAGGCCCACTCCCTGTTGGCTTTGCCAGGTCCTGCGATCCGGCCGGTTACGCGGGCGGCCCTTCCATGGTTGACCCGGCTCAGTCAGACTGCAGCGGTAAAATCTACGACCTGTCAGGCTATACCCTGCTGCCGGGCCTGATCGACTGCCACGTCCACCTGGCCCTGGACGGCAGGGATTTTGCGCGCTCACTAAATCGCTGGGACGACCCGGCCGCTGTCTTCAAGTCAGTTCGAAACCTGCTGGCGGACACTCTGGCGGCGGGCGTCGTGGCCGTGCGGGACGGGGGGGACCGCCGCATGCTCGCCTTCCGCTGCCGGGAGGAAAAACAGAGCGGTACCGGCTTGCCGCGGGTCGTCGCCTGCGGCATGGCATTACGCAAAACGGGTTACGGTTCCTTCCTCGGCCGGGGAATGGCGCCTGGCGATATTCCCGCGGCAGTAGCGGGGCTGGCTTCACAGGGGATAGACCAGGTCAAGGTGCTGGCCTCCGGCATCGTCAGCTTTAAACAGTACGGCCACGTCGGCCCCTTGCAGTTTGAGCAGGGCGAGCTAAATTTAATTTGCGCCGCCGCGCGCAGCCATGGCCTGAAAGTAATGGCGCACGCCAGCTCCGACGATGCCGTAAGAGCGGCGGTGCTGGCCGGGGCCGACTCGATAGAACACGGCTATTTTGTATCAAAAGAAACCCTATACCTCATGGCTGAAAGGGGCACAGCCTGGGTACCGACTTTTACGCCCGTCGCCTCCCGCCTGGACGGTGAAATGCGCCTCAGTCACTCTCCGGAGGAAATTGCCGTAATCGAGCGCACCTTCCGCCGCCATCAGGAGATGGTAGCTTTCGCCCACGGGCTCAGCGTGCCGGTCGGCGTCGGCACCGACTCAGGCGCCGCCGGTGTGCGGCATGGTCTGTCTTATACCAGCGAGTTGAAGCTCCTTTTGGATGCCGGCCTGCCTTGCGAGCAGGTAATACAACTTGCCACCGGGAAAAGCGCCATTATTACCGGCACGGCTCCCGTTTTCGGCTCTATGGCGCCGGGCCGCCCTATATGCGCGGTGGCTATCCGGGGGGGACATCCTGAAAAACATCAGCCTGCTTCGGAAACCATCTTTTCTGTTTAACCATATTTAATAAAAAATGCTATAATTAAAAAAACTTTATCGGCGACATTCAAGTGTTAATATCCTTTGACTCTTTACCGTACTGGAGGAAACGTTTTTGTCAGCCTTTGCAAGAGAACTCCTTGGTAACATCAACAACTTTGCCCTGGTTAAAAACACAAAGGTTTACATTGTCGGGGGCTTGCTGCGTGACCTGTACCTGGGTTCGGCCGGGCGCGACCTGGACTTTGCCGTGAGCGGCAATGCCGTGCACTTCGCTGAAGGGGTGGCTAAAAAGCTGGGGGGCAGTTTTATCCTCCTGGACAGGTTAAACGGCGTAGCCAGGGTAGTACTGGAGCACCAGGGCGAAAAGTGGCAGGTCGACTTCGCCACCTTAAAAGGGTTCAGTATTGAGGAAGACCTCTTAATGCGGGATTTTACCATAAACGCCATGGCCGTCGAACTCCCCGCCTACCTTAATTTGCTTCAGAAAGGCTTGGCCCCGCCCCCGAAGCGGGAGCGCTGGCGCTGGCAGGACGTCGTGCTGGACCCCTGCGGCGGAATGGCCGACCTGGAAAACAAAATAATCAGGGCAGTAAGCGATTACGCCTTTGAATCCGACCCCTTGCAGATACTGCGCGGCGTGCGCCTGGCCGGGCAACTCAAATTTGCCTTGCGGCCGGAGACAATAAGCCTTATTGAAAATTCCCGCTGGCTATTGCACGAGGTGGCCGGCGAGCGGATCTGGGAAGAATTTTTAGGCATCCTGGCTTTGCCGGAATCTTACCCCTGGCTTGCCCTGATGGACGCTATAGGCCTTCTGTCCGAGCTTTTTCCTTTCATCGAAAAGTTGAAAGTTACCGCTAATAATACCGAGCCCAGCGAAAGCGTGTGGGTGCACAGCATGAAAACCTATCAAATCCTGGAGGATATCTGCCGGGAATTCGGTAACTCTGCCCTGCTCCTGTCCACCAGCCGGGGTGAAGAGCTGCGCGCCCTGATTGTCGGCCACCTGCATTCCCCTGTCGGGGCCGGGCGGCAGCGTTACCAGCTTTTAAAGCTGGCCCCCCTTTTTCACGACGCCGGCAAGGCAGATACCGCGACAGTAAATGATACCGGGCGTACTACATTCCCCGGGCACCACCAGGAGGGTCTAAATTACGTTTCACTGGCGGCTGACCGCCTGAAGTGGAGCAAGCACGAGGAATCTTACTTGAAAAGTATGGTTGAAAACCACCTGTACCCGCTTTACCTTTTCGTCAACCAGCCGGTCAGCCCGGCCGCCATCCACCGCTTCTTCACAAAGCTCGGCAGGGACTCCACCGACGTGCTGCTTCTATCCCTGGCCGACCTTACCGCCACCTACATCACCGGTGATAAGGCTCACGATCTGACCAGGTACCGCACCTTTGCCGGTGACATGTTAAACAAGTATTTTTTCCAGGCCGACCAGTACGTAAGCCTTCCCCCCCTGGTTAACGGCGACGACCTGATTGCTGAACTGGGCATCGCTCCTTCCAAAACCCTGGGCGAGCTGCTAAAAAGGATAACAGAGGCGCAGGTGCGCGGGGAAGTGGCCTCAAGGGAGGAAGCAATTAATTATGCGAGAAACATTTTAGGAAAGCTGGTATAGCCCAAAAAGACACTCACCAGTTGAAGGACGGCCTATTGCGGCCGTCCCTTATAATATTTACAAACCATGGTGCACCAGCACATACTTTATGAATATAAGTGAATAAGTGAAGGGACAGGCACCCGCCCCTACGCCCCTACACAAAATACTCTATTTTTGCGGCGGGGAAAAATTCATCAACCAGGCCGGTAAAATGGCTTTTGATCTCATGGAAGAGTTCTTTGGGGTAGACATACTTGCCGTAGCCGAACTGGCCGAATTTAAAAGTGCTCGACTCTTCGTTCATTTCCAGGCCGGTTTCCGGGAATACCTCCAGGATGGTGTTTTTAGCCCTTTTGGTGAAGCGGTGGGTGATGAATTCAAAGGTCAGGTTTTCCTCCGCCCCGTTTAGCACGCGGGCCATCTTCTCAAACAGTTCTCTGTAGTCACTTTGCCACCCTCCCGTCGCGATAATTGGCGCAACCAAAAAGCCCAGGGGATAACCGGACCCGGCCACTTTTTTTGCCGCGGCAAGCCTTGCCGAAAGAACGGGGGTAGCGTGCTCGTATTTTTTAATTACCGATTCCGTATTTATGCTGAAGCGAAACCTGGTCTTCCCGTTATGCTCCACACCCAGGAGGGAATCGACGTCGGTAAACTTGGTGACGAATCGAAAGCGGCCGCAATCTTCCCTGCCGAAAAACTCCACGGCTCTTTTTAAAGCGCCGGTGTAAAGTTCAACGGGGACAGGGTCCGAAGTGGCCGCCCCTTCAAATATGGTTATTTCCGGCTTTCTTTTTTCAATGTATCCTTTGGCGGCGGCAAGCACCTCATCGATATTGACGTAAACGCGGACGTACGGCTTTTCGCCCAGGTTGGTCATCAGGTAGCAATACTCACAGCGGCCCGGGCAGCTCGTGGCGAGAGGAAGCTGGTAATGGGCCGAGGGCTTGCAGCTCTCGAACTTCATGGTGCGGCGCACTCCCACCACGAGGGTATTTTTGCCCTCCAGATAGCTCTCCGCCCGGGTCCGGCCCGGAATGGAAGTGACCCGGTTGTGCGAGGGAGTGAGAGAAACCGGCAATTTTAAGCCCTTAAAATAGCGCATCAATTCTTCACCAAGCGGGTACTGCAGCGCGTGCGGCTCGAAAATTACTCTCTTTGGCATGAATACCAATTTTATCACCCGTTTATATTGACATCTATAAAAACCTGTATTATTTTATGGTAAATTCACTGCTCTTATGCTGGCTCTCTTAAATCAAAAAGGAAGGCCGATACAGAGCCTTCGCCTAAGGACCAGGTTTCGAATCCCCCTCATTAAAAGCGTCCACCAGCGCTTCTTTCCGGTCTCGCCTGAGGCGCCGCACTGTCGCCTCCCGCCTTTGAGCTTCGCTGCGGCTTGGATGTGACTCCCAGTATACCAACCGTACAGGACGCCTGCCACGGGTATAACGTGCGCCCCTTCCGTCGTTATGAGCCTGCAATCTGGCTTCAAGGTCAATTGTCCATCCTGTGTAAAAACTACCGTCCGCGCACCGGACCATGTAAACATATGGCATTGGCCGGCCTCTCCAATTATCCTATAAAAATAAACAGGAACCCCTTGCGGCTAATTGCTTTTGCAATACTGCAACCTCGATCCCAAGCGATAATCTGCAGCTTAAGGCCTCTTTATTTCCTGTTCTTCAGCGAGCCGTACAGCAAGGACGGCCACTTTACCCCGGCCCGGCAGCACCAGGGCGGGGGCCAGGTCCGCCAGGGGGACCAGGACAAAAGCCCGCTCGTGCAGGCGCGGGTGGGGCACTATCAGATCCGGCTCGTTAATCTGCAGGCAGCCGTAAAGGAGAAGGTCAAGATCTATGGTCCGGGGGCCCCACCGCACTGTGCGCTCCCGTCCCAGTTCGACTTCAATGGAAAGCAACAGCCGGAGAAGCTCCGCCGGCTGAATAGTGGTATCTACTTCGGCCACAGTGTTCAAAAATTCCGCCTGTCCGGTAAAACCTACCGGTGCGGTGCGGTAAAATGGCGCCACCCTTTTCACCACCGCTGCCGGCGGGTGGTGGAGCAGTTCCAGGGCCTTTTTTATATTTGCCTCACGGTTCCCCAGGTTGCTCCCGAGCCCTATATAAGAAACTACACCCAAATAGAAACGCCCTCTTTAACAGACTCTATTTTTTTCCCCGCCGCCTGACCTCTACAGCCATCCAGGCAAAATGTCCCGGCACCGGCGCCTGGGGTTTTTTTACCCGCACGGCTACCTCGCTTACCGGGAAACGCTCCAGTATCTCCGCGGCGACAGCTTCGGCAACACTTTCAATTAAGCGGTACGGCCGGCCCCCCACGATCTTTTGCACCTGTTCAAACACCCTGGCGTAGTTGACGGTCATGTCCGGGTCATCCGCGCGCCCGGCAGGCCCCAGGTCCAGGCACAACTCCACGTCTACCACAAAGCGCTGCCCCAGCGCCTGTTCCTCTGCCAGCACGCCGTGGTAACCGTAAAACTCCATCCCCTCAAGGATAATCTTATCCATCAGCTTCCCCCCAACCACCGACCACTCACCGCTAACGACCCAATATCGCATCCGTCATGCGCGCTACCCGCGTCATTTCCCTAACGTCGTGAACGCGGACAATATCCGCGCCATTTGCTATTCCCACCGCTACGGTAGCGGCGGTCCCCTCCACCCGCTGGTCCGCCGGCAGGTTAAGAGTTTTGCCGATTACCGACTTCCTCGACGTTCCCAAAAGGATCGGCCGGCCCAAACAGCGGAGTTCACCCAGGCGGCGAATGGCCTCCAGGTTTTGCTCCACCGTCTTGCCAAAGCCTATGCCGGGGTCGACAATAACGCGCTCCGGAGGAACTCCGGCAGCCATGGCAATTTCTATGCTCCCCTGGAAGTACTCCACCATGTCGCCAATCAAGTCGCGGTATTCCGTCCCTTTTTGGTTATGCATAAATATTACCGGCACGCCGTACTCAGCCGCTACAGAAGCCATCTCCGGGTCCGACCGCAGGGACCACTGGTCGTTCAGGATATGGGCGCCGGCTTCAAGGGCCCTGCGGGCAACGTTTGCCTTGGTCGTATCGATGGAGACAGGCGCCGGTATTTCGTTGATAAGGCGCTTCAAAACAGGCATCACCCGCTCAAGTTCTTCTTCTTCCGCTACCGGTTCGTACCCGGGCCGGGTGGATTCCCCGCCCAGGTCAATAATGTCGGCGCCGTCGGCCACCATCTGGTGGGCGTGCTCAAGGGCCCGGCCGTGGTCGTAAAAAAGCCCCCCTTCCGAAAAGGAGTCGGGAGTCACGTTTAAAATTCCCATTACCAGAGTCCTTTCTCCCATCCGCAGGGTCTTTCCCCGGCAGTCCAGTTCGAAGGGGAAAAAACCTTCCAGGTTCTTTAACACCTGTTTGATCCGGTCAGCCAGGGCGGACAGGCCGAAAGGCTGGGACTTAAGCTTGGTTAAAAAAGCGTCGTACTGCTTTAAAGTTCCCATTAAAAGGACCCTGGTCTCCTGGATCGAGCAGTCGATTACCCCCCTCGCAACGGCAGCTTCGCCGCCTTTGCTCAGCATCTCCTGCTTGATGATATTGGCCTGCCTCGGCTGCATCCCTTCCAGCATCACCAGCCGGTGCACCGCTTTGGGCGCCATGTAGCGGCTGCCGGCCTCGTCGGCGCCCACCCAGGCTATTTTTTTAAGGGCCTGTTCCTTATTTCCTGTTTCTATGCTGTAAACCCTGATATCCAATCCTATCCCCCTCGGTTATGATTTGACGGTATCAATAGAGAAGCGCCGCTCCTGCGGCAGCGCTGGAAAATTTACGGCACTCACTTTTTACCCCGCACTGCAGGCAGGGGCGCGAGAGGTCGTCGGCCCGGCTCAAAATTGCGCCGAGCCATGTTTTTTTTATGGAGATTGTGCGGTGCTCCGCTATGGCCTCGCATATTAATTCGCGCTCAAATTCCCCAAACCCGGCGTCAGCCAGGAGCGGTCCGGCCAGCCGCGCGCCGGCAATGGCATGGTCCTCCCCGGTGTCGTACTGCAGCCAGCG